>DALYUA010000005.1:0-26114 GCA_031993245.1 Buttiauxella sp.
GCTCGATATCGCAGAGAAGCAGAATATTCGAATTGATATCGACGCCCTCGCCGCTCGTCTTGGCTGCCCGGTTATTCCGCTGGTTTCCACACGTGGCCGCGGTATAGAAGGGCTAAAATTAGCTATTGACCGCCGTCAGCCGAATACCCGCTCAGAGCTGGTGCTCTATCCGCAGGCGCTGCTTGCAGAAGTCGATAACCTGGCGGCGGACATGGCAGAAGAGATACCCGAACAGCAACGCCGCTGGCTGGCGCTGCAAATGCTGGAAGGTGACATCTACAGCCAGGCCTTTGCCGGCAGCGCTGCGGATAAACTGCCAAGCGTACGCGCCCGGCTTGCCAGGTCCATCGAAGACCCGGCGCTGCTGATTGCCGATGCGCGCTACCAGTGCATTGCCGCCATCTGTGACACTGTGAGCAACAGCCTGACCGCCGAGCCGCACCGTCTTACCGCCATGATGGATAAGATTATCCTCAACCGCTTCCTCGGCCTGCCGGTGTTTATGCTGGTGATGTATCTGATGTTCCTGCTGGCGATTAATATCGGCGGCGCGCTACAGCCTATTTTCGACGGCGGTTCCGCCGCTATTTTTATCCATGGCATTCAGTGGATTGGGTATACGCTGCATTTCCCGGACTGGCTGACTATTTTCTTCGCCCAGGGGATCGGCGGCGGGATCAACACCGTGCTGCCGCTGGTGCCGCAAATCGGCATGATGTACCTGTTTCTCTCTTTCCTTGAAGATTCCGGTTATATGGCGCGCGCGGCGTTTGTCATGGATCGGCTAATGCAGTCTCTTGGTCTGCCGGGTAAATCTTTTGTCCCGCTGATTGTCGGCTTCGGCTGTAACGTGCCTTCGGTGATGGGCGCGCGTACTCTGGATGCGCCGCGTGAACGCCTGATGACCATTATGATGGCGCCGTTTATGTCCTGCGGCGCGCGTCTGGCTATCTTCGCGGTGTTCGCGGCTGCGTTCTTCGGCCAGCAGGGCGCGTTAGTCGTCTTCTCGCTCTATATGCTCGGCATCGTGATGGCCATTCTCACGGGCCTGATGCTTAAGCACACCATTATGCGCGGCGAAGCATCGCCGTTTGTGATGGAACTGCCCGTTTATCACGTACCGCACCTGAAAAGCCTGCTGCTGCAAACCTGGCAGCGCCTGAAGGGGTTTGTATTAAGAGCGGGTAAGGTCATTGTTATCGTTAGTATTTTTATCGGTGCGCTCAATAGTTTCTCCTTTAGCGGCAAACCCGTGGACAACATCAACGACTCAGCGCTCGCGTCCGTCAGCCGGGTGTTAACCCCGCTGCTTAAACCTATTGGCGTGCACGAAGATAACTGGCAGGCAACCGTAGGCCTGTTTACCGGGGCGATGGCAAAAGAAGTGGTGGTCGGCACGCTGAATACCCTCTACACCGCAGAAGACATGCACAACGAGGAGTTTGACGCGGCCAGCTTCAGCCTGCTCGATGAGCTCGGTGCCGCCGCAGGTGAAACCTGGCAAAGCCTGAAAGACACTTTCAGCCTGAGCGTGCTCGCCAACCCAATCGAAGCCAGCAAAGGCGATGGCGAGATGGCAACGGGTGCAATGGGCGTGATGAGCAGCAAATTCGGCAGCGCGGCGGCGGCTTACAGCTACCTGATTTTCGTGCTGCTTTATATTCCGTGCATCTCGGTGATGGGCGCAGTGGCCCGCGAATCAAGCCGCGGCTGGATGACGTTTTCCGTGCTGTGGGGGCTGAACATCGCATACTCGCTCTCAACGCTCTACTACCAGGCCGTGTCGTTCACGGAACATCCGCAATACAGCCTTGTCTGCATCCTTGCGGTGGTGCTGTTTAACGCGGTGTTGATTGGCGGATTGCGCCGTGCGCGCAGCCGTGTGGACATCAGTCTGCTGGCAACCCGTAAAACTGCTGCGGCCGCCTGCTGTGAAACCAGCACCGGCAACTGCCACTAAGGGGGAAGCATGGCAAGCTTAATCGACGTTCGTAACACGCTGGCGCTACAAGGCCGCCTGGATGCAGCACAGATAAGCCAACAGCTTGCCACCCCGCTTCCGCTGGTGAACGCTATGCTCGGGCGTTTAGAAGCTATGGGTAAGGCGATGCGAATGAAGGAAGACCTGGGTGATTGCCTGACCGGCAGCTGTAAAAGCTGCCCGGAAGCAAAAAAATGTATCCGCGAAGTGTGGACGCTGGCGGGCTAATAACAAAAAAGGCGGGATTTCTCCGCCTTTCTTTTATCTAAACTTGCCCGTAAACGCCTGCCATAAACTGCATAAATATTCTTTTATTCCCCCAGAAGATTTTTCAGCCTGACTAACGCCGAACAGAAGTCTTCAGGATGGGAGATAAACGGCGCATGGGCGGCTTTTGGAAAAATAACCGATTCGCTTTGCGGGTAACGCTCATCGAGCAAAGCCGCGACTTTACGCGGCACCAGGCCGTCAAGGTAGCCGTACAGCCGCAGAAAGGGCATCTGCAGCGTCGTAAGCTGCTCGCGTAAATCGGCGGTTTTCAGGATCTCAAGCCCGCCATTGAGCACCCCGACGTCCGGCATCGGCTGCTCAAGTACCACCGCTTTTAACGCACGGGCATCCTGACGCGCGGTTGGCGTTCCCAGCGTTTGCAAGGCAAGGAAGCGCTCAACGGTACGCTTAAAATCTTCGCTCAGCTGCTGCTGAAAACCAGCCAGCACTTCAGATTTAATGCCCGGCCAGTCTCCCTGGGCGGTGAAACAGGGTGATGAGGCGACGGTCACTAACGCACGCACGCGCTCAGGGTGGGTAAGTGCAATCTGGCTTGCCACCAGCCCGCCTAAACTCCAGCCAAGAAAGAGCGCTTGTTCTGGCGCCTGTGCCAGCACGATTTCGGCCATCTCTGGCAACGTCAGCGCCCCAAACCCCTGGCTGCGGCCATAGCCCGGCAGGTCTACCAGGTGTAAACGAAACTGCGAGCTTAATTCCGCGCTGATGCAATGCCACACTTCAGCATTCAGCCCCCATCCGTGCAGCAGCACAAGATCGATCTCTCCCTCACCTTTTGTCTGCCACCAAAGTTCGCTCATCGGTTACTGTCTCGTTTTCAAATGTATGGAGGCGAATATGCTAACAATCCCGGGGCTGTGTTGGCTATGTCGTATGCCACTTGCTTGCCCGGCATGGGGCATCTGTTCACGCTGTAGCGCGGCTTTATCTCCCTCGTCCTGCTGTGAACGCTGCGGGTTACCCGCTGCGCAAGGCGTGACGCAGTGTGGCCGCTGCCTGCAAAATCCACCGCCGTGGGACAAGCTGATTTTTGTCACCGATTATCAGCCTCCGCTTAACTCCCTCATTCACCGTCTGAAATTTACTGGCGCCACTGCCCTTGCTCCGGCCCTGGCGCGACTGATACTGCTGAAAGTTATTGCTGCGGTGCGCGCTGGCTCTGTCCCAAAACCCGAAGCGATCGTCTGCGTACCGTTACACTCACGTCGCGCCTGGCGCAGAGGTTTTAACCAGTCCGCCCTGCTCGCGGCCCCGCTGGCACGTTGGCTACAATGCGATTATCAGCATGCGGCAGTCAGGCGAGTCCGTGCCACGGCAACGCAGCATGAGCTAAGCGCGAGGCTACGCCGCGGCAATCTCAAAGGAGCATTCAGGGTTGAATTCCCGGTGGCGGGCCGCCATATGGTTATTGTGGATGATGTCGTCACGACGGGCAGTACTGTGGCGGAAATTGCGCGGTTGCTGAAAAAGCAGGGCGCGGCGACTATCCAGGTATGGTGCCTTTGTCGAACCTTGTAGACCCTCGATGATGGGCGTATTATAACCGACTAAAATAGTCAACTATTGAGCAATCGTTATGATCCGTATTTCCGATACTGCACAATCTCACTTTGCCAAACTGCTGGCAGGTCAGGAAGAAGGGACGCAAATCCGCGTATTCGTTATCAACCCTGGTACTCCTAATGCGGAGTGCGGAGTCTCCTATTGTCCGCCGGATGCGGTTGAAGCAAGTGACACGGCGTTAAAATTCGAGCAGCTGACCGCTTATGTCGATGAGCTTAGCGCGCCATACCTCGAAGACGCAGAAATTGATTTTGTTACCGACCAGCTAGGCTCTCAGCTGACGCTGAAAGCCCCTAACGCCAAAATGCGTAAGGTTTCCGACGATGCCCCGCTGATGGAGCGCGTGGAATATATGCTGCAGGCAACCGTTAATCCACAGCTGGCAGGCCACGGCGGCCGCGTTACGCTGATGGAAATTACCGATGACGGGCTGGCTATTCTGCAGTTCGGCGGCGGTTGTAACGGCTGTTCGATGGTCGATGTAACCCTGAAAGAGGGTATTGAGAAACAGCTGCTGGCTGAGTTCCCGGAACTGAAAGGCGTTCGCGATCTGACCGAACACCAGCGCGGCGAGCACTCTTACTATTGATCTCCGGTAGCGGTGGAGAGCGGCTTGCGCTTATCCACCCTGGCTGTTTTCTATTCCCCCGTTTTGCGGGGGGAATCTTTTTTAGCGCTTTTTACGCCGCTTATCCAAATCTTTCAGCAGCTTATTCACGCTCTCGTCGTTAAACATCTCTTCAAGGGAAGTGGATAGCTTGCGCCGCCAGTTTTTGTACTGGTAGCTGGTGCCCGGAATATTCACCGGTTCCGCCATGCCCAGCCAGTCTTCCGGCTGCAGGCCCAGCAGCGCGCTGTTGCTGTCGGCGATATAACGCTGCATGCCGCGGTTAAGCGTGGCCGTCATCGCCATCAGTGAGGCTTTGTGTCCTGCTCGTTTTGGCAAACAGCCATATTCATGCAGGCTATTGAGCAGCCCCTGTTTGGCGCGTTCGCGATCCAGATAGAGCCCGGCCAGCACTTTTTCGTCGGGATACAGCCCAAGCGTTTTGCCCAGCGTCAAATCACCGCTTTCCCAGTAGCCGCGTAGCGTAGGCAGATCGTGAGTGGTTGCCACGGCCATCGACTGCTTCGGCCATGCCTTAGGCGCGCGGAACTGCTTCTCGCTGTCGTGTTCGAAATAGAGCACTTTATAGGAGTACACGCCGCAGTCGCGCAGCCTGGCTACGATCTCAACCGGCACCGTACCCAGATCTTCGCCGATCACCATGCAGTTATGGCGTTTACTCTCCAGCGCCAGGATCGACAGCAGATCGTCCACCGGATAATGCACATACGCGCCTTTGTCCGCCGTTTCGCCGTAGGGGATCCACCACAGACGCAGCATCGACATAACATGGTCGATACGCAGCGCGCCGCAGTTGGTCATATTGGCGCGTAACAGTTCGATATAAGGTTCGTAGGCCCGCGCGGTGATAACGTGCGGATCCATTGGCGGCAAACCCCAGTTCTGACCGAGAGGGCCAAGAATATCCGGCGGCGCGCCAACCGACGCTTTCAGGCAGTACAGTTCACGATCGCTCCAGGTTTCCGACCCGCCTTCTGCCACGCCAACCGCCAAATCGCGGTACAGGCCGATCGGCATTTTAAAGCCCTGGCAGGTTTGCCAGCACGCTTCAAATTGAGTGTGGGCCAGATACTGTAGCCACAGGAAGAAGTTCACTTCGTCGCTGTACTCGCTGCAGAAAGCTTTTACCTGTGGATTATGCGCATCGCGGAAACCTTCCGGCCATACCGGCCAGCCCCAGCGCATTTCATCTTCTTTGACCTGATAAGCGTGCAGCGCATCAAAGGCCGCCTGGAAATAGAGGCTGTCGCCGCCGTTTGCCACAAACGTCTGGTATGCCTGAACCAGCTCATCGCGCGCGGTGCGTTTTGAGAACTGTTTCCAGGCCATGCGTAGCGCCGCTATCTTCAGCGCGGTTACGGTGGCGTAATCGACCCACTGGGCGTCACGCACGGCTTCCAGCGACTGCTGCGTGGCCGGCATCTTCCACCAGGCCTGGGCTTCGTCGCTTAAGAGAAAATCATCTACGGCATTAACATCGATATAGGCAACGTTCAACCAGCGGCGTGACGACGGGCTGTACGGGCTTGCGCTTTCCGGGTTTGCCGGATAGAGCGCATGAATCGGGTTCAGGCCGATAAACGAACCACCGCGCTTCGCAACGTCCACCAGCATGCGCTGTAAATCACCAAAATCGCCGATGCCCCAGTTATGCGCGGAACGCAAAGTGTAAAGCTGCACGCAGGCGCCCCACAGCTTCTTATCCTGCAACAGCGCATCGGGCTCATAGCAGCGCTTCGGCGCGACAATCACGCGGCACTGCCAGGCGCGTTCGTTCTGGCTGACGGTAAGATCGTGGTAGCCTTCCGGCAGCCTTGCGGGCAACGCCAGTTTTTTACCCGCCGGGGCGTGCCCGTGATGCTGTTTCCCTTCTTCCGTTGTCAACTGCCAGCTAAATTCGCCGTGACCTTCCAGCGGCAGCGCCATCTTCGTTCCGGCGGTAAACACCTGGACGTTTGGCACGGGGGTGACCGCCACCTTTTTAGGGGCAGCGGTGCGGCTCATGGCTTCCAGCAAGCGCAGCTTGGTATCCGCCCCAATAGCCTGCGGCTTGCCGTGAGCGTTGATATAATTAGCTGCAATTCCTGCCGCCAGCGCGGCGTTATCAAGGCGTTTGCTATCCATGAGTTTCCCTTTAGCGTTTAGCCTGCCAGATGCGTTGCTGATAATCACGAATCGAACGATCCGAGCTGAACATGCCGCAGCGTGCGGTGTTCAGGATGGCGGCACGGGTCCAGGCTTCCTGGTCGAGGTACAGCGCATCAGCCTGCTTTTGCGCAGCCGCGTAAGCCGTGAAGTCAGCCATCACTAAATAGGGATCGCCGCCTTGTTTACCGATGCTGTGCAGCATCTGATCGAAGGCGTGTTTATCGCCATCGGTGTAAACCCCCTTCTCCAGCTCTTTCAATACCGCATCAAGCACTTTGTCTTTCTTACGCCATTTTACCGGGTCGTAGCCTTTGGCTTTCAGCGCCTTCACCTCTTTCACGGTATGACCAAAGATAAAGATGTTCTCATCGCCCACTTTCTCGGCGATTTCGACGTTTGCACCGTCCAGCGTGCCCACGGTCAGCGCGCCGTTCAGCGCCAGTTTCATGTTGCCGGTGCCGGAGGCTTCTTTGCCTGCGGTAGAGATTTGCTCGGAGATATCCGCCGCAGGGATCATGATTTCCGCTGCGGAAACGCAGTAATCCGGCAGGAATACCACTTTTAGCTGGTCGCCGACGACCGGATCGTTATTAATCGCCTGCGCTACTTTGTTGATAGCGAAGATAATATTTTTCGCCAGGTAATAGCCCGGCGCCGCCTTCGCTCCAAACAGATACACACGCGGCACGCGGTCGGCCTCAGGGTTCTCGCGGATCTCTTTGTATTGCGCCAGAATATGCAGCAGATTCAGGTGCTGGCGTTTATATTCGTGCAGGCGTTTTATCTGCACGTCGAACAGCGCATCAGGGCTGATAACGATGCCGGTACGCGCTTTTACAAACGCCGCCAGCTTCACTTTGTTCTGGTATTTAATATCACGGTATTCCTTACGGAATTTCGCGTCGTCAGCGTATTTTTCCAGACCTTCCAGCACGTCCAGATCGTTGACCCACTCTTTCTTCAGCTTCTTATCGATAAGCGCGGAAAGCGCCGGGTTACACTGCTTGATCCAGCGGCGCGGCGTGATGCCGTTGGTGACGTTATGGAACTTATTCGGCCATAACTGATGGTATTCCGGGAAGAGATCTTTCACTACCAGATCGGAGTGCAGCGCAGCAACGCCGTTCACCGCAAAACCGCTCACCACGCACATATTCGCCATGCGTACCTGTTTGTCATATACCACCGCCAGTTTTGCCCATACCGCTTCGTCACCCGGCCAGGTTTTATCGACCAGTTTTTTAAAGCGGGCGTTAATCTCGTTGATGATTTGCATGTGGCGCGGCAGCAGCGCTTTCAACAGTTTTTCGTCCCAGCTCTCCAGCGCTTCCGGCATCAGGGTGTGGTTGGTGTAGGCGAAGGTTTTGCTGGTGATGGCCCAGGCGTCATCCCAGCTTAGCTGGTGCTCATCAATCAGCACGCGCAGCAGTTCAGGAATGGCGATAGTCGGATGAGTGTCGTTAAGCTGAATCACTTCGTAATCAGCAAGCTCGGCAAGCTTGCGGCCCGCCAGATGATGACGGCGTAAAATATCCGCCACCGAACAGGCGCACTGGAAGTACTGCTGCATCAGACGCAGCTTTTTGCCGTTTAAGTGGTTGTCGTTCGGATAGAGAACTTTGGTCAGTTTTTCCGCGTCGATTCCCTGTTGTTCTGCTTTCAGGAAATCACCGTCGTTAAATTTGGTAAGGTCGAACGGATGAGCATGCTTCGCCTGCCACAGGCGCAGCGGTTGCGCGACGCCGTTACGGTAGCCAAGTACCGGCAGATCCCACGCTTCCCCCTGGAAGATAAACGCCGGTTCCCAGCGAACGGTCTTGCCGTCTTTAATCACTTTGCCGCCTACGCCAACCTGCACATCAAGCGCAGCGTTATGCTGGAACCACGGGTAGCTGCCGCGATGCCAGTCGTCCGGCGCTTCCATCTGCTGGCCGTCCTGGAAGGACTGGCGGAACAGGCCGTACTGGTAATTCAGGCCGTAACCGATCGCCGACTGGCCCACTGTCGCCATTGAATCCAGGAAACAAGCCGCCAGACGTCCCAGACCGCCGTTGCCCAGCGCCGGGTCAATCTCTTCTTCAAGCAGGTCAGTCAGGTTGATATCAAACGCTTTCAGCTCATCCGCTACCTCCTGATACCAGCCGAGGTTGAGCAGGTTGTTGCCGGTCAGGCGGCCAATCAGAAACTCCATCGAGATGTAGTTAACGTGGCGCTGCTTCGCTTCTGGTCTGGCGACCGGCTGCGCTGCCAGCAGTTCCGCCAGCGCGCCGCTGACGGCATGCCACCACTGGTGCTGGGTCATTTCGCTGGCGGCCTGAAGGCCATAACGCTGCCACTGACGGGTCAGCGCAGCCTGGAATTGTTCTTTTTTGAAGGTCGGCTGTGACATAGGGAATCGGATCCTTTGATATTCTAAATGCATTGCCCGTTAGTGTGCCGGGCGGCCTGGGCTTATTCCTCATCCTGAGGGGGAAAAGACCAGGAGGAGTGTCGGGGATGAGCTAAAAGTGTGATCGTGACCACTTAAATCCCGGCTGGCAGGGGCAAAACCCCATCCCGGATTAGGACAAAAAATAACCCGTTACGTTCCTGTTTACCCCGCGCCTGTAACCGTTTTCTTTTCAGGCAGGGCGCGGAAAACGGGCGGTCAGACTCAATGAAAAACGTATGATTAATTAGAAACCCATTCGATAAAAATATGGAATTGTGACAGGGTGCAACTTAACACTCACAGAAAGTTCAACAATCTTGCAATAAGTTCAAATCTGGCCGACCTTAACGGTAAGCATTAATTACGAAGCGTAAAAAAATTCATTTCTGTATAAATTTTATACACACAGTGAAGTGACACTATGTTGATCCCATCCAAATTGAGTCGCCCGGTGCGTCTGGAAAATACCGTGGTTCGCGACCGCCTGTTGATGAAACTATCAACCGCCGCAAATTATCGCCTGGCGTTGATAACCAGTCCTGCAGGCTATGGCAAAACCACACTGGTCTCCCAGTGGGCAGCAGGGAAAAATGAGTTAGGTTGGTATTCCCTTGATGAGGGCGACAACCAACAAGAACGCTTTGCCAGTTATCTGGTTACCGCCATTCAACAGGCAACCGGCGGCCATTGTGTCAGCAGTGAAGTGATGGCGCAAAAGCGCCAGTATGCGAGCCTCTCATCGCTGTTTGCGCAGCTTTTTATTGAGCTGGCGGAATGGCATCGCCCGCTATTTCTCGTGATTGATGATTACCACTTAATCAACAACCCGGTTATTCACGAAGCGATGCGCTTTTTCATTCGCCACCAGCCAGAAAACCTGACGCTGGTGGTGTTATCGCGCAACCTGCCGCAGCTTGGTATTGCCAACCTGCGCGTGCGCGATCAGCTTCTGGAGATTGGCAGCCAGCAGCTCGCCTTCACCCACCTGGAAGCGAAACAGTTTTTTGATTGCCGCCTGAATACGCCGATTGAGCCAGCCGACAGCAGCCGCCTGTGTGACGACGTCGCCGGCTGGGCTACCGCATTGCAGCTTATCGCCCTTTCCGCTCGTCAAAATAACACCTCGGCGCATCACTCCGCGCGTCGCCTCTCCGGTATTAACGCCAGCCACCTTTCTGACTATCTGGTGGATGAAGTGCTCGATAACGTGGATGCGGATACGCGTAACTTTCTGCTGCGCAGCTCGATTCTGCGTTCGATGAACGATGCTCTGATTGTCCGCGTCACCGGTGAAGAAAACGGTCAGATGCGCCTGGAAGAGACCGAGCGCCAGGGACTTTTCATGCAGCGTATGGACGACTCCGGCGAATGGTTCTGTTTCCATCCGCTGTTTGGCAGCTTCCTGCGCCAGCGCTGTCAGTGGGAGCTTGCCGCTGAACTGCCTGATATTCACCGTGCCGCCGCCGAAAGCTGGATGGCGCAAGGTTTCCCGAGCGAAGCCATTCATCACGCGTTAGCCGCGGGCGACGCCAGCATGCTGCGCGATATCCTGCTGCATCACGCCTGGGCGTTGTTTAACCATAGCGAGCTGACCCTGCTGGAAGAGTCTTTGAAGGCGCTACCGTGGGAAAGCCTGCTGGAGAATCCGAAGCTGGTGCTGCTGCAGGCCTGGCTGATGCAAAGCCAGCACCGCTACAGTGAAGTCAACCTGCTGCTGGCGCGAGCCGAGCAGGAGATGAATCTGGAGATGGACGATACGCTACACGGTGAATTCAACGCCCTGCGCGCTCAGGTCGCCATCAATGACGGCGACCCGGTTGAGGCTGAAAGGCTGGCGATGATCGCGCTCGATATGCTGCCGCTGGCAAACTACTACAGCCGAATCGTCGCCACCTCCGTCCACGGCGAGGTGCTGCACTGCAAGGGGGATCTGACGAAATCCCTGTCGGTAATGCAGCAAACTGAGCAGATGTCGCGCCGTCACGACGTGTGGCATTACGCGCTGTGGAGCCTTATCCAGCAAAGCGAAATTCTGCTGGCCCAGGGCTTCCTGCAGGCCGCATGGGAGACGCAGGAGAAAGCCTTCATCCTGATCCGCGAACAACACCTTGAACAGCTGCCGCTACACGAATTCCTGTTACGTATTCGCGCGCAGTTGCTGTGGGCCTGGTCACGTCTGGATGAAGCCGAGGCTTCGGCCCGTTACGGCGTGGAGGTGCTTGCCGGCTACCAGCCGCAGCAACAGTTACAATGCCTGGCGCTGCTGGTGCAATGCTCGCTGGCACGCGGCGATCTGGATAATGCCCGTAGCCACCTGAATCGTCTTGAGAACCTGCTGGGCAACGGGCCATATCACAGCGACTGGGTCTCTAACGCCGATAAAGTGCGGGTCATTTACTGGCAAATGACTGACGATAAAAAGTCTGCCGCCAACTGGTTACGCCAGACGCCAAAACCGGAATTTGCCAATAACCACTTCCTGCAAAGCCAGTGGCGCAATATCGCCCGCGTACAGATCCTGCTGGGTGAGTTCGATCCGGCGGAAATGGTGCTGGAAGAGCTAAACGAAAACGCGCGTAGCCTTCGCCTGATGAGCGATCTCAACCGCAACCTGCTGCTGTTAAACCAGCTTTACTGGCAGTCCGGTCGTAAAAGCGATGCGCAGCGCGTACTGCTTGAAGCCCTGGCGCTGGCCAACCGTACCGGATTTATCAGCCACTTTGTGATTGAGGGCGAAGCCATGGCGCAGCAATTGCGCCAGCTCATCCAGCTCAACACGCTGCCGGAGCTGGATCAGCATCGTGCCCAGCGTATTCTGCGTGAGATTAACCAGCATCACCGCCACAAGTTCGCGCATTTTGACGAGAACTTTGTTAACCGTTTGCTGACCCATCCGGAAGTTCCGGAGCTGATTCGCACCAGCCCGTTAACCCAGCGTGAATGGCAGGTGCTGGGGCTGATTTATTCGGGCTACAGCAACGAGCAAATCGCGGGCGAACTGGACGTGGCGGCAACCACCATCAAAACGCATATCCGCAATCTGTATCAGAAGCTGGGCGTGGCGCACCGTCAGGATGCCGTGCTGCATGCGCAGAAGCTGCTGAAAATGATGGGCTACGGGGTTTAAACAATGTCGGATAGCGCAGGCTTATCCGACCTACAAATTCCGTGCCTTTGATGGTGTAGGATGGATAAGCGTAAGCGCCATCCACCGCCTGGATGCCGTGCTTCACGCGCAGAAGCTGCTGAAAATGATGGGCTACGGGGTTTAAACAATGTCGGATGGCGCAGGCTTATCCGACCTACAAATTCCGTGCCTTTGATTGTATAGGGTGGATAAGCGTAAGCGCCATCCACCGCTTGTTTACGATGCCAGCGACAACGTCGGTTTACCGTTCCGCTTTACCAGCCACTGCGCCACCCTCGCCTGCTGTTCTTCCGTCAGCCACATGCCTAACTTGGTGCGACGCCAGATGGCGTCATCGACACATTTAACCCATTCGTGCTCGGCCAGATAACGCAGTTCGGCTTCATAAAACTCATGCCCGAAGTTCTCGCCTAAATCGTCAAGGGACGTCGCCTCCTGAAGGATCAGGTCGCTGTTGCTGCCGTAGGTGCGGGCAAAGCGGCGGGCCATGCCTTCGCTCAGAAATGTGTAGCGACGACGCAGCTGGGCGGCGAAGTCATCGCGGTCGCCGGCGATCTCTCCACCCGGCAGTTTGCTGCCTTTAGTCCAGGCCGGACCGATTTTCGGATAGTAAGTCTGCAGCTTGTCCAGCGCGTGTTCGGCAAGTTTACGGTAGGTTGTCAGCTTGCCGCCAAAAACGGACAGCAACGGCGCTTTACCGTTTTCGTCATGAATATCAAGCGTGTAATCACGGGTGATGGCCTGTGGTGAATCGGATTCATCATCACAAAGCGGACGCACGCCGGAATAAGTCCACACCACATCTTCACGCGAAAGCGTCTTTTTAAAATGCTCATTGTAGACATCCAGCAGGTATTTCACCTCGCTCTCGTCAATATGAACCGCTTTTGGATCGCCTTTGTACTCCACGTCAGTGGTGCCAATAATCGAAAACTCATCCATCCACGGGATAACAAACACGATGCGCTTATCTTCGTTTTGCAGGATATAAGCCTGCTTCTGATTGTGTACATGCGGCACAACGATATGGCTGCCTTTAATCAGGCGGATGCCGTACGGCGACGGCAGTTTCAGGCCGTCATCGAAGAAATCTTTAACCCAAGGGCCGGTGGCATTCACCAGGCCGCGCGCGCGCCAGGTAAAGGTTTCGCCGGTATCGATATCCTGCGCCTCAACAATCCAGTGGCCGTTTTCGCGACGGGCGCTGGTTGCGCGGGTACGGGTTTTCACCTCGCCGCCTTTACGCGTGACCATCTGCGCGTTTGCCAGTACCAGGCGTGCATCGTCCACCCAGCAGTCGGAATATTCGAAACCGCGCACAATTTCTGATTTAAGGACCGAATCTGCGCCAAAACGCAAACCGGCTGACGCAGGGAGGCTGGTGCGTTTACCGAGGTGGTCGTACATAAACAGACCGATGCGGATCATCCAGGCCGGGCGTAAATGCGGGCGATGAGGCAGTCGGAAGCGCATCGGGAAAGCGATATGAGGGGCCATATTCAGCAGCACCTCACGCTCGGCCAGCGCCTCGCTCACCAGGCGGAACTCGTAATGTTCCAGATAGCGCAGACCGCCGTGGATCAGTTTTGAGCTGGCGGAGGAGGTTGCGCAGGCCAGGTCTTGCCCCTCCAGCATTAACACAGACAGGCCGCGGCCTGCAGCATCTGCCGCGATACCGGCGCCGTTAATTCCGCCGCCAATGACAATCAGATCTTTGGTTTCCATGCTCCCCTCACTCACTTTCGTTAAAGCTCATAAATGTTCGTTATCGCTCATAATAGCAAGTGACCGGCGTTTTGCTAACGAAAAAAAAACATTTCTGCGTGATATGGATAACATAATGACGTTAATATCAGCGGCCAGCGTCAGGTTTCGCTTAGTATGACGGCCAGCCTGTCCTCTTTCCTTTATATGCACACGAGCAAGCTATGGATCAATTTGAATGTATTGGTGTGGAAGAAGCGCACCAGAAGCTGCACCAGAAACTGGCGGTATTAGTGGATATCCGCGATCCGCAGAGCTTTGCGATGGGCCACACGCCGGGGGCCTTTCACCTGACCAATGACCGCCTGGTAGCCTTTATGCAGCAGACCGATTTCGATACGCCGGTCATGGTGATGTGCTATCACGGCAACAGCAGCAAGGGCGCGGCCCAGTATCTGCTGCAACAGGGCTATGACAATGTTTACAGCGTAGATGGCGGCTTTGATGCCTGGCATCGCCATTTCCCGGCGGAAGTCGATCGCGGCACTGCGTAAGGTGCAGGTATACTGCTTCCTTTTGTAAGGATTTGGTTGAAACCCTATGATCATGATCACCTCGTTTGCCAACCCGCGAGTGGCGCAGGCGTTTGTCGACTATATGGCGACACAGGGCGTTGTCCTCACCATCCAGCAGCACCAGCAGAGCGACATCTGGCTTGCGGATAACAGCCAGGAATCCAGGGTGCGCAACGAGCTGGAACAGTTTCTTGCTAACCCCGGCGATGCACGCTATCTGGCGGCAAGCTGGGCCGCAGGAGATACCACAAGCGGCCTGCGCTACCAGCGTTACCCCTTCTTTGCGACAATTCAGCAAAAGGCCGGGCCGTTTACGCTTGCGATAATTGTCGCATGCGTGCTGGTCTGGCTGGCTATGCAGGCGCTGGGCGATCGCACCGTGATGGTCTGGCTGGCCTGGCCTTACGCTGACAGCCTGCGCTATGAATTCTGGCGCTATTTCACCCATGCCCTGATGCATTTTTCGCTGCTGCATATCGTTTTTAACCTGCTATGGTGGTGGTATCTCGGTGGCCCGCTGGAGAAGCGTCTTGGCAGCGGAAAACTGATCGTCCTAACCATTATCTCGGCGCTGCTCAGCGGCTACGTGCAGGCAAAGTTCAGCGGCCCGTTGTTTGGTGGCTTATCCGGAACGGTTTATGCGCTGATGGGCTATGTATGGCTCAGAGGTGAGCGCGATCCTGAAAGCGGGATTTATATGCAGCGCGGTCTGATGGCCTTTGCGGTGCTGTGGATAGTGCTTGGCTACTTCGATATTTTAGGATTGTCGATCGCTAACGCCGCACACGTTACCGGACTGCTGGTGGGCCTTGCGATGGCGCTGGTCGATACTCTGCATGCGCGAAAACGAACATAAGAATCTGGAGCAGAGCATGAAGCAAACGCAACGACACGACGCGATTGTCGAGCTGGTTAAAAAACAGGGTTATGTCAGCACTGAAGAGCTGGTGGAGCAATTTTCAGTCAGCCCGCAGACCATTCGTCGCGATCTGAACGATCTCGCCGATCAGAACATGATTATGCGGCACCACGGCGGCGCGGCGCTGCCTTCCAGCTCGGTGAATACGTCGTGGCACGACCGTAAAGCAACCCAGACGGCAGAGAAAGAGCGTATTGCGCGCAAAGTTGCCAGCCAAATCCCGGACGGCGCCACGCTGTTTATCGATATTGGCACTACGCCGGAAGCCGTCGCCCACGCGCTTTTAAACCACAGTAATCTGCGCGTGGTCACCAACAATCTGAACGTAGCCAACACGCTGAAGGTAAAAGAAGACTTTCGTATCATTCTGGCAGGCGGTGAACTGCGCAGCCGCGACGGCGGGATTATCGGCGAAGCAACGCTCGACTTTATCTCTCAGTTCCGCCTGGATTTCGGCATTCTGGGGATAAGCGGCATCGACGGTGACGGTTCACTGCTGGAATTTGACTATCATGAAGTGCATACCAAGCGCGCAATCATTGATAACTCCCGCTGCGTGATGCTGGTCGTCGATCACTCCAAATTTGGCCGCAACGCGATGGTTAACCTGGGCAGCATTAGCCTGGTCGATCAGGTTTATACCGACGTGATGCCGCCTGCGGGTGTAATGCAGGTGATTAGGGATAATAACGTGCTGCTGGAACTGTGCTGACTCTAATCCTCTCCTTTTCAGGGAGAGGATTATAGGGAGGGAAAACTACAACCGCACCGGTTTAATATGCCAAATCTCGTCAGCGTATTCCTGAATCGTCCTGTCAGACGAGAAATAGCCCATATTGGCGATATTGTGCATCGTGCGGATCGTCCACTCTTCCGGCTGGCGGTACAGCTCGTCCACTTTATCCTGACAATCCACGTAGCTGCGGTAATCTGCCAGCACCTGATAGTGGTCGCCAAAGTTAATCAGCGAGTCCAGCAGATCCCGGTAGCGGGTTGGCTCGCCCGGGCTGAACGTGCCGGTACCTATTTGCGTCAGCACCTGATGCAGCTCTTCATCTTTTTCGTAATATTCGCGCGGCTTATAGCCGTTGCGCCGCAGCGCTTCGACCTCTTCCGCCGTATTACCAAAGATGAAAATATTATCTGCCCCTACGTGCTCAAGCATTTCGACATTTGCACCATCAAGCGTACCGATGGTCAGCGCGCCGTTCAGGCCAAACTTCATATTACTGGTGCCGGAAGCCTCGGTGCCCGCAAGCGAGATCTGTTCGGAGAGATCCGCCGCCGGAATAATAATCTGCGCAAGGCTCACGCTGTAGTTCGGGATAAACACTACTTTCAGAAGATCCTTCACCACCGGATCATTGTTGATGACCGCCGCCACATCGTTAATAAGGTGGATGATGTGTTTCGCCATGTAATACGCCGAAGCGGCTTTACCGGCGAAAATGTTCACGCGTGGCACCCACTCGGCCGTTGGATCCGCCTTGATACGGTTATAACGTGTGATGACGTGCAGCACGTTCATCAACTGACGTTTGTATTCATGGATGCGTTTGATCTGCACGTCGAACAGCGCGTTCGGGTTCACCACCACGTTAAGTAGCTGGCCGATATATTCCGCCAGTCTTTTCTTATTGGCGAGCTTCGCTTTGCGCACGGCCTGATGCACCATTGGGTAATCAATGTGCTGTTTCAGATCGTTAAGCTGGCTAAGATCGGTGCGCCAGGTACGGCCGATATTCTCATCCAGCACGTCTGACAGCGACGGATTCGCCAGCGCCAGCCAACGTCTTGGCGTCACTCCGTTGGTTTTATTACAAAACCGCATCGGGAAGATGGTAGCGAAATCCGCAAACAGCGACTGCACCATCAGGTTCGAATGCAGTTCGGAAACGCCGTTCACCTTGTGGCTCGCTACGACTGCAAGCCATGCCATGCGCACGCGGCGTCCGTTTGACTCGTCAATAATCGAAGTGCGCCCCAGCAGGCCCGTATCGCTGGGATACTGCTCCTGAAGCGTTTTCAGAAAGTAGTCGTTAATCTCGAAAATGATTTGCAGATGGCGCGGCAGAATTTTGCCGAGCATATCTACCGGCCAGGTTTCCAGCGCTTCGCTCATCAGCGTGTGGTTGGTATACGAGAACACCTGGCAGGTGACCTCAAAGGCTCCTTCCCAACTGAATTTATGCTCATCCATTAACAGACGCATCAGTTCAGGAATAGAGAGCACCGGATGGGTGTCATTAAGGTGGATCGCAACCTTATCCGCCAGGTTGTCATAGGTTTTATGCAGCTGATAATGGCGGCTAAGAATGTCCTGCACCGTCGCCGAAACCAGAAAATATTCCTGGCGCAGACGTAGTTCGCGGCCGGAATAGGTAGAGTCATCCGGATAAAGCACGCGCGATACGTTTTCCGAATGGTTCTTATCCTCTACCGCGGCAAAGTAGTCGCCCTGGTTGAATTTACCGAGGTTGATTTCGCTACTTGCCTGCGCATTCCACAGGCGCAGCGTGTTGGTCGCGTCGGTGTCGTAACCGGGGATGATCTGGTCATAGGCAACCGCCAGAATCTCTTCGGTTTCCACCCAGCGGGTTTTCTTGCCTTCGAGCTGAACGCGGCCGCCGAAACGCACTTTATAACGAGTATTGTGGCGTCTGAATTCCCACGGGTTACCATATTCCAGCCAGTAATCAGGGGATTCTTTCTGACGACCATCCACGATATTTTGCTTAAACATGCCGTAGTCGTAGCGGATACCGTAGCCGCGCCCCGGTAAACCGAGCGTTGCCAGCGAATCGAGAAAACAGGCGGCAAGGCGGCCAAGGCCGCCGTTACCAAGGCCGGGGTCGTTCTCCTCGTCAATCAGCTCTTCAAGATCGAGGCCCATCTCTTCAAGGGCATTTTTCACATCCTCATAAATGCCCAGCGAAAGCAGGGCGTTAGAGAGCGTACGGCCAATCAGAAACTCCATCGACAGATAGTAAACCTGACGAACCTCTTGCGAAAGTTGCGCGCGATTAGAACGCAGCCAGCGTTCGACCAGACGGTCACGCACGGCAAACAAAGTGGCGTTAAGCCACTCGTGTTTGTTGGCGATGGCAGGGTCTTTCCCCACCGTAAACATCAGCTTATAAGCAATCGAGTGTTTCAACGCCTCGATGCTAAGCGTGGGTGAAGCATAGGAAAAGGGTGCGTTCATATGGGTGATTCCTGGATGATTACAACAAGCGTTGATAAAGGTCGCGGTAAGATTGCGCCGCTACCTGCCAGCTAAAATCCATACCCATGGCCTGACGCTGGACAAATCGCCACAGCGACGGGCGGGACCACAACACGAAGGCACGCCGAATCGCTCTTAACAGCGACCAGGCATTACTGTCTTCAAAAACGAACCCGCTGGCGACACCGTCCGCCAGGTTTTCCAGCGAACTGTCTGAAACGGTATCCGCAAGCCCCCCCGTCCGCCGCACCAGCGGTAAGGTGCCGTACTTCAGTCCGTACAATTGCGTTAAGCCGCATGGCTCAAACCGGCTGGGCACCAGAATCACGTCCGCGCCGCCCATAATTCGGTGAGAGAACGCCTCGTGATAGCCGATTTGCACGCCGACCTGACCCGGATGTTCCGCCGCCGCCGCGAGGAAACCTTCCTGCATAACCGGATCGCCTGCCCCTAACAGGGCTAACTGACCGCCCTGCTCCAGCAGCCCCGGCAGCGCTTCAAGCACCAGATCCAGCCCCTTCTGGCTGGTTAGACGGCTCACCACCGCAAAAAGCGGCGCTTTGTCGTTGACCTTCAGCCCCATCGCGATTTGCAGCTGACGCTTATTCTCAGCCTTTTCCTCAAGCATGTCGCGGTTATAGCGCGCGGCAAGCAGCAGATCATGGGCCGGATCCCAAATTTTTTCATCCACGCCGTTCAGTATGCCGGACAACCGTCCTTCGCGGTGGCGCTGACGCAGCAACCCTTCCATACCGTAAGCAAACTGCGGCTCGGTGATTTCCCGCGCGTAGGTCGGGCTGACCGCCGTTATATGATCGGCATAATACAGGCCCGCTTTCAAATAGGAAATTTGACCGTTAAACTCCAGCCCGTTCACATCATAGAACGACCAGGGCAGACCAATATCATTCATATGATGGGTGTAAAACAGCCCCTGATAGGCCAGATTGTGGACGGTGAATACCGACTTTGCCGGGTTGCCGCGCGCGTGCAAATAGGCCGGGGCAAGCCCCGCATGCCAGTCATGCGCATGCACGATATCCGGGTGCCAGAAGGGATCCAGACCACAGGCCATCTCGCAGGCTACCCACCCGAGTAGTGCAAAACGCTGCACGTTATCGGGGTACGCGAACTGATTAGTATCGTGGTAAGGGCTTCCTGGTCTGTCGTATAAATGGGGGGCATCGATCAGGTAAATTCCCACGCCGCCGAAGTGGCCGTATAACAAAGTTATATGACCTGCAAAGGTATCGCGGTGGGCCACCACCTGCACATCAGCAATACCACGACGGATATCCGGGAAAGCAGGCAGCAATACGCGTGTATCCACACCCCCAGCTATCTGGGCTGCGGGTAGCGCGCCGATAACATCAGCAAGCCCACCGGTTTTTAAAAGTGGGAATATTTCAGAACATACATGTAAGACCTGCATTATCGCTCCCGTATAGCAAGTCGCGGCGCTGTTTTCAGTCAGGTACAGCGCCGAACGATAAAATAACAGCGCGCGGCAAGCGCCGCGCGTGGGTCAATCCTTCACTCTCAACCTTGCAGTTTGGCCAGCATGTCCCGGGTTACCAGCACAATGCCTTCTTCCGAGCGGTAGAAACGACGCCCGTCTTCTTCCGCGTTTTCGCCAATCACCATCCCTTCCGGGATGACACACGCCCTGTCGATAATGCAGCGGCGCAGACGGCACGAACGCCCAACTTTTACATCCGGCAGCAGAACTGACGAATCGATATTACAAAACGAGTTAATACGCACTCGCGGGAACAGCACCGACTGCACCACCACCGATCCGGAGATAATGCACCCGCCGGAAACCAGCGAGTTCAGCGTCATGCCGTGGCTGCCCGAGCGGTCCTGCACAAATTTCGCCGGTGGCAGAGGTTCCATGTGGGTGCGGATCGGCCATTCCTGATCGTACATATCCAGCTCCGGCGTCACCGAGGCGAGGTCGAGGTTGGCTTTCCAGTATGCTTCCAGCGTTCCCACGTCACGCCAGTACGGCTCTGCGTTCGGATCTGACTGCACGCAGGAAAGCGGGAACGGATGCGCAAACGCCTCGCCGGACTTCATCACGTTGGGAATGATGTCTTTACCAAAGTCATGGCTGGAATTTTCGTCGACATCGTCGGCTTCAAGCAGCTCGTAGAGGTAATCGGCATCAAAAACGTAAATCCCCATACTGGCTAACGCTTTACTGTCGTCTCCCGGCATGGACGGCGGCCTTGCCGGTTTTTCGACGAATTCGATTATCTTGTCTTCTTCGTCTACGGCCATCACGCCAAACGCCGTCGCTTCGTGCAGCGGTACCGGCATACAGGCCACCGTACAGCGCGCGCCCTTCTCGACATGATCAATAAGCATGCGCGAGTAGTCCTGCTTGTAGATATGGTCCCCGGCCAGAATCACCACATACTCGGCGTTGTAGCGTCGGATAATGTCGAGGTTCTGGGTTACCGCATCTGCCGTACCGCGATACCAGTTTTCGCCGTGCACGCGCTGCTGTGCGGGCAACAGGTCAACAAACTCGTTCATTTCTTCGCTGAAAAAGGACCAGCCGCGCTGAATATGCTGCACCAGCGTGTGGGACTGATACTGGGTAATCACGCCGATGCGGCGGATCCCGGAGTTAATACAGTTGGATAAAGCAAAATCGATAATGCGGAACTTGCCGCCAAAGTGCACAGCGGGCTTCGCACGCGTCGAGGTTAAATCTTTTAATCGGGTACCACGACCACCAGCCAGAATCAAAGCAACAGATTTATTCGGCAGTTGTCTTGCCAACATCAGAGGATCGTTCTTCTCAAACCTAACCATGACTGACTCCTTTTTCATGACTTCTGGAATACGCAGACTCCGTGCGCAGGCCCATGCCATACAGCCATCACCACCGGGTTGTCCTCACCGGCAAAAGGAGGAATGGCTCGCCACTCCCCTTCAGGTAATACGATATCTGCTACTTCTTCGGTGGCATTTATCGTAATAAGCCAACGCTTGCTAAGCTGGATTTGTAAACGATGGATCCCGCTTTGCCATTCGTCGGCGCTCAGAGGTTGAGCCTCTTTATTTAACCAACACACATTGTCATCGCCTTCCTCCCACCAGCTATTTCGGGTTAATGCCGGAATAGTCTGGCGCAGATGAATCAATGCCGCGGTAAAAGCCATCAAACCTTCGTTACTGTGTTCCCAGTTAAGCCACGTCAGGGCGTTATCCTGACAGTAGGCGTTATTATTGCCGTGCTGGCTGTGACCATGTTCATCACCGGCAAGCAGCATTGGCGTGCCCTGGGAGAGCAACAACGTGGTAAGCAGGGAATGCACGCTATCGCGCCGCCGCTCTTTGATAAGCAGGCTGGCTTCCAGCCCTTCAAACCCGTAGTTGTTGCAGTAGTTATTATTCGTCCCGTCACGGTTATCTTCACCGTTGGCTTCGTTGTGCTTGTGGTTAAAGCTCACGCAGTCACGCAGGGTAAAACCATCGTGGGCGGTGATTAAATTTATGCTGGTTGACGGGCGGCGATCTCCATGCCGATAGACATCGCTCGAACCGGCAAACCGGCAGGCGAATCCCCCCAACGATAAATCTTGCCGTAACCAGAAACGACGCATGCCGTCGCGAAAATGATCGTTCCATTCCGCAAACAGCGGCGGAAAGTTACCAACCTGATAACCTCCCGCGCCAATATCCCAGGGTTCTGCAATCAGTTTGATCTGTGAAAGAACGGGATCGTTTTTGATTGCTTCAAACAGCGGCGCATCCTGGCGAAACTGAGGTGTTCTGCCCATAACCGACGCCAGATCGAAGCGGAAGCCGTCAACATGGCAGCTATCCACCCAATAACGAAGGCAATCCACCATCTGGGCAACCACGCCAGGCCGGCTTAAATTCAGCGTGTTACCGCAGCCCGTCCAGTTGTGGTAATCGCCATTCTCCATTAACCAATAATAGCTACGGTTATCGATTCCGCGCAGAGAGAAGGTCGGGCCGTCCAGATCCAACTCCGCGCTATGGTTGAGCACGATATCAAGAAGCACTTCGATGCCGGCTTTATGCAGCGCTTTTATCGCGCCGCGTAGCTCGTCAGCGGCCTTCAACGGATCGCCGCCGGTCGCGTAATAACCCTCTGCCGCATAAAACGCTCGCGGGTTATAGCCCCAGTAGTTACTCAACCCAAGATGAGCGACTCGCGGTTCGGTAACAAAATGCGCCACCGGCAGCAATTCCAGGGCGGTGATGCCCAGGTATTTGAAATAAGCGATCATCACCGGATGGCCAAGCGCGGCGTAGGTGCCTTGCAGCTCCTCCGGAATGCCCGGATGATGCAGCGTCAGCCCGCGAACGTGGGCTTCATAGATAACGGTGTTGCCCCACGGCGTGCGCGGATGTTCGTCATCTTCCCAGTCGAATTTATCCTGCGCCACCACGCATTTCGCCATTTCAGCAGCGTCGTCCTGCATATCGGGATGGTCATGCCCGCCGTGGAAATGTGGATGATCGTTTAGCCCGCCCACCACCACGCGAGCGCAGGGATCGAGCAGTAGTTTGGCTGGATTAAAACGGTGCCCGTTATGCGGTTCCCACGGCCCGTGAACACGGTAGCCATAGTGCAAACCGGGCCTGGCACCGGGCAGATAGCCATGCCAGATATCGCCGGTACGCATCGGCAAATCGTAACGCTGCTCATGACCGTGCTCGTCAAAAACGCACAGTTCCACTTTGTGAGCATGGGCGGAAAACAGGGTGAAATTCACCCCCTTCCCATCGTAGCTCGAACCGTACGGTGTCGAATTTCCGGCTGTGAGTAGCGTCATTCGCCCTCCCGAACCAGCCAGATGGTCGAGAGTGGCGGCAGCGTTAAGCTTAATGAATGGTCACGTCCGTGGCTTGGGATCTCATCGCTTTGCACCACGCCGCTGTTACCGGTATTACTGCCGTGATAATGCATGGAATCGGTATTCAGCTCTTCGCGCCAGCGGCCCGGCTGGTTGATACCAAAGCGATAGTTATAGCGCGGCACCGGGGTGAAGTTACTGGCGACAATCAGCTCGTTGCCTTGTGCATCGCGGCGCACAAAGATAAACACCGAGTTGACCTTATCCTCCACCACCAGCCACTCAAAACCATAGGGGTCATAGTCCAGTTCGTGCAGAGCGGCGTGATGACGATAGATATGATTCAAATCGCGAACCAGACGTTTTACGCCGTGGTGCCAGTTGTCGCCGCCTTCCAGCAGATGCCAGTCCAGGCTGCTGTCGTGATTCCACTCACGCCCCTGGGCAAATTCGTTGCCCATAAACAATAGCTTTTTACCCGGGAAGGCCCACATCCAGCCGTAGTAGGCACGCAGGTTGGCAAACTTCTGCCAGGCATCGCCCGGCATACGATCGAGGATAGATTTTTTACCGTGAACAACCTCATCGTGCGAAAGCGGCAACACAAAGTTTTCGGTGCTGTTATAGAGCATGCCGAAAGTCATTTTGTCGTGATGGAACTGGCGATGCACCGGGTCGAGCTTCATGTAGTCGAGCGTGTCGTGCATCCAGCCCAGGTTCCACTTGAACCAGAAGCCCAGGCCACCCGTCGATGCGGGGCGCGACACGCCGGTAAAATCGGTCGACTCTTCCGCCATCGTTACCGCGCCAGGCGTTTGCTCGCCAATCACACGGTTGGTATTGCGCAGGAATTCGATGGCCTCTAAATTTTCGCGGCCGCCTTTGTCATTGGGTATCCACTCTCCGGGCTGGCGGCTGTAGTCGCGGTAGATCATCGACGCCACCGCATCCACGCGCAGGCCGTCAATGCCAAAGCGCTCAATCCAGTACAGCGCGTTACCGACCAGATAGTTGCTGACTTCGCGACGCCCGTAGTTATAAATCAGCGTATTCCAGTCCTGATGATAGCCTTCGCGCGGGTCGCCGTGTTCGTAGAGCGAGGTGCCATCGAATTTCACAAGCCCCGCGTCATCCGTCGGGAAGTGGCCCGGCACCCAGTCGAGCAGCACGTTCAGCCCCGCGGTGTGTGCCGCATTGATGAAATAAAGGAAATCTTCACGCGTGCCGAAACGGCGCGTAGGCGCATATAAGCCTTGCGGCTGGTAGCCCCAGCTACCGTCAAACGGATGCTCGTTAATCGGCAGCAGTTCGAGATGAGTAAAGCCCATTTCTTTGACGTAGGGCACCAGTTGATCCGCCAGCTCGCGGTAGCTGAGCCAGAAATTATTGTCGGTGTGACGACGCCACGAGCCGAGATGCACTTCGTAAATGGAGATGGGCTGATCAAAACCGTTAGCTTTCTGTCGCTCCGGGCTAAGCGTCGTTTTCTCAGGCAGGCCGCAAATCAGCGAGGCCGTTTCCGGGCGCATCTGGGATTCAAAAGCGTACGGATCGGCCTTGAGCCGCAGATTTCCTTCAGTGTCGATCAGTTCAAACTTATAGAGCTGGCCGGGGTGCGCACCGGGAATAAACAATTCCCAGATACCGCTTTCACGACGCAGGCGCATCGGGTGACGACGACCATCCCAATAGTTAAACTGCCCTACCACGGAAACGCGGCGAGCGTTGGGTGCCCACACGGAGAAACGCGTGCCGGTCACGCCGTCCATGGTATCAGCATGGGCGCCCAGGGTTTCGTAAGGGCGAAGGTGAGTACCTTCAGAGAGCAGCCAGCTATCCAGTTCCTGAATCAGCGGGCCAAACCGATAAGGGTCGTCAATCAGGTTTTCCTGGCCGTGCCAGATAACGGCCAGCTGATAGCGAAAAAGGTTTTTACGACGCGGGATAAGCCCGCAGAAGAATCCACGCGAGTCGAGACATTCGAGCTTGCCGACTTTGCGCCCGGTTTTTGGTTCAATAACCCAGACTTCGGTTGCGTCTGGCAACAGCGCGCGGACTTCCAGCCCTGCTTCTGTTTTGTGCATCCCCAGCAGAGAAAAGGGGTCGGCAAAATGACCCGCGATCAGCGCATTTATCACGTCTTTTTCTGGAAGAACAGACATGGCATTCGTCCTGTTTATTGTATGTGCCACCGGACCCAACGCAACGCTTAGGCGCTGGCGTAACACTTATCATTGACCTAAAGGACAGCGTAAAAAAACTTCCTGTAAGCTGTTCCGCCCAACTAACTATCACGACGATTTTTACCGTCCTGAGTTAAGCATAGCCAACGTGCTGTTTTACTCCTGGGAATTACTGCGAATACACCATGTATGACGCGAAAAAAAAGGGGCCGCAATGCCCCTTTAGTATGTAAATAAAATTATGCAAGCAACCGCAACATTCTGCGTAGCGGTTCGGCCGCCCCCCACAAAAGTTGATCTCCCACAGTAAAGGCGGAAAGATATTCCGATCCCATATTCAGCTTGCGCAAACGGCCTACAGGCGTGGTCAGCGTGCCGGTCACCGCAGCAGGAGTCAGCTCGCGCATGGTGATCTCGCGGTCGTTTGGCACCACCTTCGCCCAATCGTTATGCGCGCTAAGCATCGCTTCGATGGTTGG
>DALYUA010000006.1:0-25144 GCA_031993245.1 Buttiauxella sp.
CGATTGTGATTCGAACCACTGAAAACATGATGAAACTGGTGCCGGACAGCCTGCGTGAAGCGGCTTACGCGCTGGGTACGCCAAAGTGGAAAATGATTTCGGCTATTACGCTCAAGGCTTCTGTTTCCGGGATTATCACCGGGGTGCTGCTGGCGATTGCGCGTATCGCGGGTGAAACCGCTCCGCTGCTGTTTACGTCACTCTCGAACCAGTTCTGGAGCACGGACATGATGCAGCCGCTGGCTAACCTGCCGGTAACAATTTTCAAATTCGCCATGAGCCCGTTTGCCGAATGGCAACAGCTGGCCTGGGCCGGGGTACTGATTATTACCCTGTGCGTTCTGCTGTTGAATATTCTGGCGCGTGTGATTTTCTCGAAGAGTAAACACGGTTAAATTTTACGGCGCGGCATCAGCGGCGCCGGATGGAGAGAAAGAAACAGATGAGTATGGTTGATACTGCCCTGGGCAAAATTCAGGTTCGCGATTTGAACTTCTTCTACGGGAAGTTCCATGCCCTGAAAAACATCAATCTGGATATCGCGAAGAACCAGGTTACCGCGTTTATCGGGCCGTCAGGCTGCGGCAAATCCACCCTGCTGCGCACCTTTAACAAAATGTACTCGCTCTACCCGGAGCAGCGCGCCGAAGGTGAAATCCTGCTGGACGGTGAGAACATCCTCACCCATAGCCAGGACATCGCGCTGCTGCGCGCCAAAGTGGGCATGGTGTTCCAGAAGCCAACACCTTTCCCGATGTCGATTTACGACAACATCGCCTTTGGCGTGCGCCTGTTTGAAAAGCTCTCGCGCAGCGATATGGACGAGCGCGTGCAGTGGGCGTTGACCAAAGCCGCATTATGGAATGAAACCAAAGATAAACTGCACCAGAGCGGATACAGTCTCTCCGGTGGCCAGCAGCAACGTCTGTGCATTGCGCGAGGCATCGCCATCCGTCCGGATGTGCTGCTGCTTGATGAGCCGTGCTCAGCTCTCGACCCGATCTCTACCGGGCGCATTGAAGAGCTGATTACCGAGCTGAAGCAGGATTACACCGTGGTGATCGTTACCCACAACATGCAGCAGGCGGCGCGTTGTTCTGACCACACAGCGTTTATGTACTTAGGCGAGCTGATTGAATTCAGCGAAACCGACACGCTGTTTACCACGCCTGCTAAAAAGCAGACCGAAGACTACATTACTGGCCGCTACGGTTGATTTGGAGAACACGATGGATAGCCTCAATCTCAACAAACACATTTCAGGCCAGTTTAACGCTGAGCTGGAACATATTCGTACCCAGGTGATGACCATGGGCGGGCTGGTGGAACAACAGCTCTCCGACGCCATCACGGCGATGCACAACCAGGATAGCGAACTGGCGAAACGCGTCATCGAAGGCGATCAGAAGGTCAACATGATGGAAGTGGCCATTGATGAAGCCTGCGTGCGCATCATCGCCAAGCGTCAGCCAACCGCCAGCGACCTGCGTCTGGTGATGGCTATCATCAAGACCATTTCCGAGCTGGAACGTATCGGCGACGTGGCGGATAAAATCTGTCGCACGGCGCTGGAGAAGTTTTCCCAGCAGCATCAGCCGCTGCTGGTCAGCCTGGAGTCGCTGGGCCGCCACACGGTGCAAATGCTGCACGACGTGCTGGATGCGTTCGCGCGTATGGATCTGGATGAAGCCGTACGTATTTACCGTGAAGATAAGAAAGTTGACCAGGAATATGAAGGCATCGTGCGCCAGTTGATGACTTATATGATGGAAGATTCACGCACTATTCCAAGCGTGTTGACCGCGCTGTTCTGCGCGCGCTCTATCGAGCGAATCGGCGACCGCTGTCAGAATATCTGCGAATTTATCTTCTACTTCGTGAAGGGACAGGATTTCCGTCACGTGGGCGGCGACGAGCTGGATAAGCTGCTGGCGGGTAAAGATCCAAAAGAGTAATTGAAGAACGCCAGCGTAAGCTGGCGTTAATTTTAACGCGTAATATCCCAACCACGCGCGCGCCACAGTTCCGGTAACTGCGCCAGATCGGTAAAAGTTGTGACTTTTGGATGATCGATCGGCAGGTTATGCGGATCGGCACAAAAATAGAAAACTTCCATTCCCGCCGCGATGCCTGACTGCGCGCCTGCCATAGAATCATCCACCAGCACGCAGTTTTTCACATCAACCTGCATTTTATCGGCCGCGTGAAACATTAACGCCGGGTCCGGCTTCCAGCGCTGAATATCGTAGCCGCTGTACAGTCTGTCCGGGAAATGGTCGAGCATGCCGGTTTTGCCCAGCGAATGCTGCATTTTGCTGACCGGCCCGTTGGAAACGATACACATCGGGATTTTTATCCGTTCAATCAGCGCCGCTGCGCCCAAAATCTCCTGCAGCTCGCTGTCGAAGAGTCTTGCGACCTCGGCACGATAAACGGGCTCAAGCTCGGCTCTGGACAGGCTCACGCCATACTGCTGACTTATGGTATCGATAATTTCGTAAAGCTTAATGCCCTTGAAGGTCTTATGAACCTCTTCAAGCGCAAGTTCGATACCGTATTGCGCAAACATATGCACGTAGGCTCTGGAGCAAATTACTTCACTGTCGACCAGCGTGCCATCGCAGTCGAAGAACACCGCATCTATCCGGGACATGCCGCTTCCTTTTCTAAAAGTGAAGCACCATCTTACCCAATTTGCGCAATAAATGTGGTACGCAATCGTTGCCGTATAAATAACTTGAATGAAAAAAAGTCCATTTCGACCGTCAACTTTGCGGGGTTTTGGTATAGGATAACGACGGATTTTTCCCTCTCATGTTCGGAAACAAGACTAATGAGCCAACCACAATCTACTCCGGCTGAAAATCCGGGGCTGCTTGAGCGCGTGTTTAAACTGCGCGAGCACGGCACCACGGCACGCACTGAAGCGATCGCCGGTCTCACGACCTTCCTGACGATGGTGTATATCGTCTTCGTCAACCCGCAGATCCTTGGCGCCGCTGGTATGGATACCCAGGCCGTATTTGTCACCACCTGCTTAATTGCCGCCCTGGGGAGCATCCTGATGGGCATTTTCGCCAATCTGCCTGTGGCACTGGCTCCGGCAATGGGCCTGAATGCCTTCTTCGCCTTTGTGGTTGTTGGCGCGATGGGCCTGTCATGGCAGGTAGGCATGGGAGCTATTTTCTGGGGTGCCGTCGGCCTGCTGCTGCTGACTATTTTCCGCGTGCGCTACTGGATGATCGCTAATATTCCCGTGAGCCTGCGCGTGGGCATCACCAGCGGTATCGGCTTGTTTATCGGCATGATGGGTCTGAAAAACGCCGGTATCATCGTGGCGAACAAAGACACTCTGGTGAGCATCGGCAACCTGACTTCGCACAGCGTGCTGCTGGGCGCGCTGGGCTTCTTTATTATCGCGATCCTGGCTTCCCGTAACATTCATGCCGCCGTGCTGGTCTCCATCGTTGTGACTACGCTGCTGGGCTGGATGCTGGGTGATGTGCATTACAGCGGCATTGTTTCAACGCCGCCGAGCGTAATGTCCGTTGTGGGTCAGGTAGATTTAGCCGGTTCGCTGAATATCGGCCTGGCCGGCGTGATCTTCTCTTTCATGCTGGTAAACCTGTTCGACTCCTCCGGGACGCTGATTGGCGTGACGGACAAAGCCGGGCTGACGGATGACAAAGGAAAGTTCCCGCGCATGAAGCAGGCGCTGTACGTTGACAGTATCTCTTCCGTTGCGGGCTCTTTTATCGGCACATCTTCCGTTACCGCTTATATCGAAAGCTCGTCCGGTGTCTCTGTGGGCGGCCGTACCGGTCTGACTGCGGTGATCGTTGGCCTGCTGTTCCTGCTGGTTATCTTCCTGTCACCGCTGGCCGGTATGGTGCCTGCCTATGCCGCCGCTGGCGCGCTGATTTACGTGGGCGTCTTGATGACATCCAGCCTGTCGCGTGTGAAGTGGGACGATCTGACCGAAGCGGTTCCCGCCTTTGTGACTGCCGTCATGATGCCGTTCAGCTTCTCGATCACCGAAGGTATTGCGCTCGGCTTTATCTCTTACTGCGTGATGAAGCTGGGAACAGGCCGCTGGCGTGAACTCAGCCCGTGCGTGATTGTTGTGGCGCTGCTGTTCATTCTGAAAATTGCGTTTATCGACTGATCGATAATTTGTAGGGCGGGTAAGCAACGCGTCACCCGCCGTAGGGAACGGTGGATGGCGCTTGCGCTTATCCACCTTCCAGCGAAATAGCCTGCCTTAGTTTTTTACCCGCTGAATATAATCCCCAAATGCCGTTAGCTGCCCGGTAAGATGATCGAGCGTGCTTTGATCGACCACTTCGCCCGTCTGCGTATCCACTTTATTCTGAATAACTCCACCCATAAACTCCGGCTTGTTCATCACCATCGCGTCCAGGAAAACCAGAATCTGGCGCAGATGATACTGGCAACGAGCGCCGCCAATCGCGCCCATTGAGCTGGTTTGAATCAGCACGGGCTTGCCCGCCAGCGGCTGCTCAGGAAGGCGTGATAACCAGTCGATAGCGTTCTTCAGGCCACCCGGCACCGAGTAGTTGTACTCTGGCGTTACGATGACCACGCCATCCGCACTGCGGATTTGCTCCGCGATTGCTTCTACGGACTGCGGGAAACCTTCTTCCTGCTGCATATCCGCGTCGTACAGGGGAATATCTGCGATGGTCGGAAGCGCCTCAATACTCATGCCTGCCGGGGCGATTTTCGGCAGCGTACGGGCGACCATGGCGTTGAATGAACCTTTGCGCAGGCTACCCAGTAACGTAACTATCTTTAACGTGTCGGACATACATACCCCTTTTGGTCAGGACGTTCAGGAAAGATCGGTTGGGAAATCAGGCTTTCTCATAAGGCTGGCTGGTAAAGCGTATGATGCGCCCGTCCGGATCGCTACGACGAGACGGAACGTCTTTCAGGCTGCGCCATTCCTGCGGCCTGGCAAACTCCCACAGTCTTAGCTTCTCAATCGCGGGTGAAACGGTACAGGCCCAGACCAGAATGTCTTCCACATCGCTTAGCGCTTCAATATGCGACTGGTTCATCACGCGTAAGCGACCAGCGCCGGGGATCAGCTGCAGCGCTTCGTCGCTGCCGGTAACCTTAAACACGCTCTGACGCAGCGTAAGTAACTGAGCGCGGGCTTCAATGGCATCGTTCTGGTTGTTTATCCAGGTCGATTCGTTACTGCTGAAAGCGGGTGCGGGAAAAGTCGAAGAAAGCACGCCAAAGGAACGCGGCAGTTCCATATCAAGACCGCATCGCCCCTCCGTTGTTACCAGGACGCCCACGCTATTTCCGGCATAAGCAATGCTGAAATCCGCAAGCGTGCGGTCGGCAAAATGCGGTCTTCCCGCCACGGTAGTGACGATTTTGGGTAACTGCTTTATGCCATAAAGCATAAAGAGGAGTTCAGCCAACAGCGTGCGGGAGGCCAGAAATCGCGCCCGGCGACGTTCCGGAAGGCCCTGTGCGTAGCTAAGACACTCTTCATCCAGACGGGATGAAAGCGGACAGGTTGGGTTGATTGTCCATCGTGCAAAATGCGTTGCCATTTTTCGCTCCATGATAATGGTCACAGGGACACCAGCAACGATTGTAGAATTTTTCCTCATCAAACGCACGATACGAGGCTGTAAAAGTCTGTCAGAAAGAGGCAAAAAAAACCCGCAACGCGGAGGCATTGCGGGACGATTGCAAAGTGAGCATACACTTACTTTTTTGAATTACTTGCCGATACAGAAGCTGGAATCTTGTTTTATTCTTTTGATTTACAAGTGTATTAGTTGACATGGTTTTGCGCGATGGGCACATCCATGGACACAAAAATACATAATGAATAACCAGTACTACTGCCAGACGTTACCGCTGAAAGTTCGCTTGTTACATAACGAACCCTATTCTGATGTCCCACTGATAGGCTGTGTTTCTCAGCAATCATTTGTTTAGTTTTGATTTTCATGATTCTTGATTCCATAAACCATCTTCATCATGCATCTTAGCTTCATACTCATAAGATTTTGCAAGAGCTTCGATCATGATGGCAACGTTAGGTTTAGTATTCTTCCAATGGTTCGCTAAGTGTCTGAATTTTTCCGAAACTTGTCGTTCTTGCGTTCCACCGTCATATGGCATACGGGTAGTGACACCTCGAGTGTTATAAACTCCGGTTTTGAAACCTCGCCTAATGTCTTTGCAGTCATCCTGATCCAATAGATCGGCAATGATTGGGTGTGGCCAACATCCCACATTTTTATTTAAAGGCCAGTCAGAAAGCCAGGCTCCTATAGTCAGGTCCGTGACGACCTCTCGATCATTATCTTTTGCCAACTCTCGAACTCTGTTGATCCACGAGAAAAATAACTCGCTATTTATTTCTCCATTGTGGTTCATACCAGGGGCGCCGTGTTCTTCGTGGAGTAGACTACTGGCTGTCCGAGCTGCTGTTTGTAGATGCTCAGGTAGAGGTTCACTTGCTGTATTATGAGGTTTGTAGGCGAGGCAGATGAGCTCCATAAAAGATTCCGGTTTGCCTAATATTTCTGCCATCAAATGTGGTGCACCGTATTTGTCTCTTTTAAGCATTGGATAATAAATAAACTCCAGGCTTATCATTTCTGAAGGACTGTATCTTGTGTCAGCAAGCGTCCTGAAAACACGGGATATGTGCCATGAGCGAGGGAACTCAACATTTTCTTCTTGGCCAGCAGCGATACCTTTTAGAATCAGGATTAGCGACTCCCCTGGTAAGTCATTAGAACGATCTCCCATAGCATTTATAGCTGTTCGCGGTCTTCCTGCGGCCAATAGTTTTTCGATGCAAAAGAGTAAATGCTCCTTATTCGACTGGAAATAAGACGGTTGAACATTCAACCAGAAATGATCGAGAAGCATTTGATATGTATTTTCAATAAGTTGCCACAAGCTCATTCCTTGCGGAGCATTTACCATGAAACCAGCCATCTTTTCGGAAGAGGCGGATTTTTGCTCGAGTTGAGATAAGCATGTATTGAGGAAATCAAGGAGTTCTGCTTGAGGTAGCGCATGAAGCACACCGCTGGTCAGTGAGTCATATAATGACGAACCTTGCAATGCCTCCAGATACCATTGACACAGCCATTCCGCCATCTCTCCACGTTCGAATGGTTCTTCAATAAGCTCCCAGCCAACAAGTCGCGGATCTCCACAACGTTTGGCTAGTCTATGAATGCCAGACCAACCTAGTGTTTGGAAGATTTCTCGTATGGCGAAGGTGCGCAATGCATTTCTAGCCTTGCTCGCTTTTTCATGATCGTCTTCATGCCCATCTGGGAGTTCAACCCATCCATTGGAGAAAATCCATGAATGACGGATGACCAGATCATCCGCAGCTAGTGTGTCAAAAAATGGTTTCAACACATCAGCTGGATATCGATCGTGTTTATCGCCGTCTTGGTTAAAAGAGTTTTCCCAGTTCAGAAATTGTCTGACGGCAGTGCGAACTGTTTCTCGCTGCTCATCGGCTAAAGTTGTAGCTTTACCTACCAGTTCGATTACCTTTTCTCTGAAATTGGTATCCATATCATTTATTTTTGGGACAAGATCAGCGATATACTGGGCATTATCCTGAGCTTTCTCTACCAATAAATCTGCAACAGGTAGTATGAATCGTTGAATCTCACCATAGGTGATGCCCTCGTTAGCACCCGCATCATCGTCACGCCAGCGAGGTTTTGCATTGGATGAAACCATATCAAGTTGGTTGGGTAGTAGGGCCAACAAAAGTTTCCAGGCTACTTCGGGATATTTGACGACGACATTCCTGAGCACTCGGAGTCTTATATCGACGGACGCGGCTGTTTGTGGATACCAAGAGCGAAAAAAGGAAACTAGGGTATTAAATGGTGTATTACCCCAATTCCCCTCTATTTCTATATTTGATAGTTCTGCAAGGATATTCGCAACTCGTCCGAGTCGGGCAGGATACCATGCCAGCAATTCCAAAGCCCAAAGTAGGTTGGTATGCCAGCAGCGGCCTGATATCCCTGATGATGTTGTTTCCGTAATCAGGCGAGTGACTGGTTTATCAGGGCTATGCAAACTGTTTTGAACAGTGTTTAGAAACTCATCAGGAGCCGCTTCTGCTAGCGCTCGAAGAAAGGATGAAACGGAGAGCCAACGTTCTTCATTGGCATCTTCCAAGAGTTGAGTAATAAAGCCTCGTACAGAATTACCAATAACAACATGTTGAAAAATGTCTGAAAAATAGCCAAGTTTGGCAATCGATTCCGCCATAGCCTCCAAAACAACACCGGATTGTTCGCGAACTTTGCCATAGATTGAGGCCATCCATCGTTTGTCCTCTTCCAGTTCCAGCACAGGATCCGGTTGTTCGAATACAGCTCGAGCTACCTGAAAGAATCTTGCCAGAATGGTATTCGTTAGTTTGGGGGCCATTAGATGTAATAGCTCCATTGGCGCTTTCGCTTTCCAGAGAGAACCTATTTTTACGACTGGTGCGTCATCAAGCGCTGCTAATCTTAATAGCTCATTTTCAATGTTTTCATAGGTGCGGTTGGCAATCTGCTCAACACAAGCCCTGTCCCCTTCGGAGTCGCTATTCCAGGCACCTACGAGGGTAAGTAGCAACAAATTTGTGGCGTCGGCACCTTCAATCCAATCTGGTTTTTTGAACACAGGATTTTGTGCATGCCATCGACGAAAAACCGTCCATGATCTTCCCAGTGAGTGGGTATACCGTGCGGCATCAGATGATGCGATCCCAAGCTCACAAAGGGATTTTTCAAACTCTTCAGGCTGTGGACGTCTAAGTTCCACTATTTTCTGATTTATTGCTTGGCACCCAATTCCCATGAGATTGAAGGCCTGGTCTCCAAATGCCATCGGTATTATTAAGCTCATACCTTCGCGAGGGGCGCGTCGCTTGCTCAGCTGGTTATTGGTAATGACCACCAATTCAATGCCGGGATTAGCATCAATAAACTGCCAGCCTTGTTCCGAAGTTATACAGGCTGCACGTAAGAAATGACCTTCTTCAATCAACAATGCGCAAACGAAAGCAACTGCTTCGGACTGACTGTCAGCCATTACAGCTATCAACGGTTCATGCTGATTAATATTGTTTTGTAGCGTAAGCTTTGACTGCTCTCTACCATGAAATAGCGCAGGTACAGTAATTGCAGGGCAGGATTGATTTTTCCAGTGCTCCCAGTAGTTTTCTACTGCTTCAATGCCATGACCGGCAATATCAAGCTGCATGGCTAGCCATAAACTGGTCGCAGGAGATGTTTCCAGCCATGCTTCCAGATCGTCAGCATCCCAAACTAGTACATCCGCCCAGGCATTTTTTTTCTTTGCCTGTTCCTGCCAATTACTTTTGCCTGGCCAGCGACGAGGAGTTACAAAAACAAAGGTGGCTTGTGCTTTTTGAGTTGCTGAAATCTGTTCCAGACGTTTCTCAAAATCGCTGTTGGCTTTGGATGCCGGATCTTTTGAGGTGCCTAGTTCCCAGTAGCTGAGCCCATCAGGAATCCAGGGATTTCCTTGTGCGACATCGACAACACCATCCCAGCCAGGAACATTCACTGAGTCACCACCTGGCATGGTAATTGCGGTAATACGTGACGTAACAGATATAAGCCGCCTTACCAGTATCGGAAGCACTCCTTGTGCTTCACGCTTGTCTGACCATTGGACTAGATGAGTTGCTGTGACGCGCATAATGGAAAGATCCTTTGGAATGTGCCTACTGGCTGGTTCTTCGTTTTAACCAGAGTGGTCGCAGAAGTTATCAACTTGATCTAAGTGGTTAATTAAAAAGCATATCAATTTTAAATTGGCTTCTGTTCGCACCTCCAAAGATGCAAAAAGTTATGTCGCATTGTTTATGCGGCGCGCATAAAACGACCTCGGTTATGAGGCGATAAGCATAGTTTTTGCGTACTGACTTGCGATATAGTCCACACGTTGCGGCAAAACCGCAACCGGAATTGGCGTTCCGAATTATCACGAGTGTCGGTAGCGATGTTTGCAGTGCTACTGGCGCGGCCTGCGCTCGCCCCTTCAATGGTGGCTCAGGCAGGGGCTTCGAAAGAAGCGCCGGGTCGTGATAACCGGTACGCCAACCCTGTCTGGGTCACCACCAGTGAGCCTGGCGTCTCCGGTGGTGGCGTTAACCTGCTTATCACGAAGCGGAGCGCTGCGTATGTGTCCTGTCCCTATATCTCCCGTTGCATCAGCCTCCGCCGGAGGTATCTATGAAAATCACCGTAGAACAACCCTCAGCCAGAGAGTTGGTCGATCGCTCGCGGGTCCTGGTGCATGTGATGCTCGAGCATCCTGACGATATCGGCCCGGATTATGTGTTGCTTCTCATCCTTGCCGACCAGCTACAACTATTAAGGGATGCTTTTGAAGAGGATGAGGTCAGACGGCTTAGAGATGAGAAATAACCTCAGTAATTCTTACAGCGACCACAGCATCAGGGACAGATGTTGTGGTGTGTTTTGGCATAATTCGCAATCCAGCGATTCATTCGTTATGTCATTCTTTCAAGTTCCCCCATTTATTGTCTGCTAAGTAAATGGGGGGATATGTGATGAAATTGATGAATACTATAATTTATTGATTTCATTAGGCTATGTTATAAATCTAGTTCTCAAATTTGATCTAACTAGTAAGAGTTGTATGTTTTAATTGAAAAATAATAAATATTATTTTACTATCAACGAGTTAATAACTCTTTATATAAAGGATTATGATGAAACAAGAGCATATACTCATACAATTTTCCACGAAAAGGCCTTTTCCTAATAAACCTGAAATGCCAGAAGGTGCATTTTATAATAAAGAAAAGGGTTATTGGATTAGAAATGGGAAACCTTTAGTGTCATATAATTCAGAATATGGAACTAGAGCTACGAAGAAGAGCGACGTTGAAACTGGAGAGGATCAAAAAGGAGAATGAAAAATTATATATTGATTCTATCAAGCATGTATGATTTTTCCACGGATTTGGTTGTTCAGCGCTTGGAAAATAACGGGGATGCTTTTATTCGACTAAACAAAGAACAATTAAGTGATTATGAGATTTTTTTAGATCCCGTAAATGCAACCCTAAGGGTGAAAGGTGTATATGTTGATGTAGAGACATCTAATATAAAATCAGTTTGGTTTCGACAACCTGTTTTTCTAAGAAATACTCCAGGGCGGACTATTGATATAAATGAGCAACTTTCATTATCACAATGGAATGCTTTTCTTAGGGGTTTAATGGTTTTTGATAAGGCGTATTGGATGAATTGGCCACAAGCAACATATGCTGCTGAATCTAAGCCATATCAGCTAATGACTGCAAAAAAGATGGGGTTTTCTGTACCTCAAACGATTATTAGTAACGCTCTTGGTTTTGATAGACTCCCTTCAACGAATTTTATTATAAAGTCTATGGATACCGTTTTACTTAAAGAAAATGATGATTGCTATTTTACATATACATCCAAAGCTAATCCTGAGGACTTTTCTCTAGATAAAACTAGACAAGCACCGATAACATTTCAAGAATACATTGAGAATAAGTTAGATATTAGAGTTACTGTTGTTGGCTCTAAAGTATATGCCGTTGCAATAAAATCTAATGGTAATGCTATCTCTGATGATTGGAGAACCTTAAAAAAAGACGACCTTGAATATGTCGATATTGAGCTTCCTGTTAGAATTAAAAAACTTTGCATAGATTATGTTAAGTTTCTTGGATTAAATTATGGTGCTATTGATTTTATCAAAACAAAAGACGAATATATATTTATTGAAATAAATCCAACTGGAGAGTGGGGATGGCTTTCTAATGATAAAAGAGAAATTGATTACGATATTGCAAAGAAATTATCTGAGGTTAATTAAAATGATCCCTAGGATTATTGAGGAAGTATTCCCATTTCTTTATTTTTTCTATATTGCCAACAAAAAAACAATTAGTGTGTATGATATCACCTTTTCAAATTTTGAGTTTTACTCAGGACTATCTGATGAAAAAATAGCCGAGAGACTTGAGAGCGAGCATAATAGAGCCAAGGAGATAGATGATAAGACTTTTAAGTTCACATTGGCATTAAGCATATCATTAAGTATTATAAGTGCAGGTGCTAGTGGGGTTGTTAAATTTCTTCCTGAAAGTTCCTTGAGTCCATATATATCGTTTGTATTTTTTCTTTCTTCTTTTTATATGCTTTGTGGAGGTCTTATCTCATTGGGCTCATTAAAAACTCTACCAAAATTTGGGTATGGAACATATTTTGAGATCAACAAAAGTAGAGAGTCTTTAATTAAGGCTATTGTTGGTCAAGAAAAGGTTAATATAATACGGCATATAAGGAATGAACTTTCTTATATGAGTTTGCGAAATGGGTTTTTGCTAATTCTCTTTGCTCTTGTTTTGTGCTTATTTATATTGGCTACCAGTTTTTTTACGAGTCACTTACGATTTGAACCGTTGATATCTTACTGTCTATGAATAGTTAATAAAATTCTAGTTATTGAGTTTAATTTCCTCACCATATTACTAATATTAATCCTTCGCGAATTAGCTTCTCCAACTGTAAGTATCCTGCATAATCGTGCCATTCACATTTAGAGTTCCTCCGGCATAATCAATCTGCCAACGAAGGAGACCGCTATGCGTAAAACCCGTTTTACTGAGCACCAGATTATCGCCGTGATCAAGTTGTAATCATCCCGTAAATTAGGCCCATTCACATTTAGAGATCTTCCGGCATACTCACTCTGCTAATGAAGGAGATCGCCATGCGTAAAGCACGATTCACTGAACACCAGATAATTGCTGTCCTGAAGTCTGTCGAAGCCGGTCGTACCGTGAAAGAGTCTGTCGTGAGGCCGGGATTTCCGAATCTTCCTATTACAACTGGAAAGCGAAGTACGGGGGCATGGAATCGTCTGATATTAAAAAAGTAAAAGGTCTGGAAGACGAAAATCGTCGTCTCAAACAAATGTTTGCAGATCTGAGACTTGAATGCCGGGCACTGAAAGACATTATCGAAAAAAGCCTTAAAACCAGCCTGTAAGCGTGAGCTGGTGGCTCATATGACAACGTCATTCGGCCTCAGTGTCCGGCAAGCCTGCCGGACACTGAGCCTGAGCAGAACGGTTTATCACTATCAGCCAGATGCGGCCCGTGATGAACCCGTGATTTTCGCGCTTCAGGAGTTGGTTGAACGTTACCCGTGTTACGGTTTTTCAAAGGTCTTTCAGTTCCTGAGGCGACAGGGGCATATCTGGAACCACAAACGGGTACACCGGATTTACTGCCTACTCCAGCTCAATATCCGGCGTAAAGGAAAGCGGCGTCTGCCGACTCGCTGCCCATCACCTCTGGTCGTGCCAGAACGTCTTAACCAGAGCTGGTCCATTGATTTTATGCATGATGCCCTGACCTGCGGTCGGCGCTTCCGCACATTTAACGTGTTGGATGACTATAACCGTGAAGTGCTGGCTATTGAAATTGACCTGAATCTGCCGACACAACGAGTGATCCGGGTGCTGGAGCGTATTGTAGGCAGCCGTAGCTATCCGGTGATGCTGCGGATGGATAATGGCCCTGAATTTATCTCACTGAGACTGGCTGACTGGGCAGAAAAATATTCGGTGAAACTGGAGTTTATCAAACCGGGCAAACCGACACAGAATGCCTTTATCGAAAGATTTAACCGTACCTACCGGACAGAAGTACTGGATTTTTACCTGTGCAGAACGTTAAACGAAGTACGGGAAATTACCGATAAGTGGCTGCATGAATATAACTGTGAACGCCCGCATCATTCACTGAACAATCTGACGCCGGAAGAGTACCGGCTGATGAATAACCAGCCTGAAAACTCAAAAAATGCGTGGAACTAAAAAAGGTGTGTTTACCTTTAAGCTTTTCTTCCTGCTTTTTCTGCGCGGGATTGATGCCATGGGCAACCATTGAGCAACATTTTTCACGCCAAAGCCGCGCTTCTGCAAGTGAGAAAGCCGGGTATTCGCCCAGCGAGATCTTTTGCGGTTTGTTGTCAAAGCGGTAGCGGAAACGCCAGATTTTTCGTCCGGTGGATCACCAGCCCGTCATGATCGACAAGTTGCCAGGGGCGGTTTCTGGGAGCAAGTGTGTGTAGTTTGGTATCTGAAAGTGCCATATCTCACCTCTACAGTGTGTCCATGAGCATCCTTTCTAATTGATTGTTTAATATTGGATTATTAACGCCTTCTTTTTCACTGTGTCCATTTCATGTGATTTTTGACTCAAAAAATAAACAATGGCACACGAGGAATTTAAAGATGGGCACAAATCAGGACACAAAAATCGCGGAAGTTCCCGCACGACTACGCACCGGTACGAACAATAAAAACCCGCATTAACAGCCGATTAATACGGGTTAGTGAACGTTTACGGACGACTATGGACTAAAACTTATTTACCAATACAGAAGCTGGAGAAAATCCTGCCCAGTAAATCATCCGAGGTAAACTCGCCGGTGATTTCACTCAGGCTCTGCTGCGAAAGGCGCAGCTCTTCCGCCAGTAATTCCCCGGCCCACGCGCCCAGCAACTGGGCTTTGCCCTGCTGAAGATGGGTAGCCGCCTGTTCCAGCGCCTGCAGATGACGGCGACGAGCCAGGAAACCGCCTTCCATATTGGTTTCAAAGCCCATGCTCTGTTTTAGATGATCGCGCAGCACATCCACGCCTTCGCCGGTACGCGCTGAGAGGCGCACAAGTGAGTGACCATTCACATCGCTGAGGCCCAGCGTCTCGCCGGTAACGTCCGCTTTGTTGCGCACCACGGTAATCGGCAAGCGCTCCGGCAGACGGGCGATAAAATCTGGCCAGATTGCAGCCGGGTCGGTGGCATCGGTCGTTGTGCCATCGACCATAAACAGCACGCGGTCAGCCTGTTCAATCTCATTCCAGGCGCGTTCAATACCAATGCGCTCAACTTCGTCGCTTGCTTCACGCAGGCCTGCGGTATCGATGATATGCAGCGGCATACCGTCGATATGAATGTGTTCGCGCAGCACATCGCGGGTTGTTCCGGCGATATCTGTAACAATTGCTGCTTCACGGCCCGCAAGGGCGTTCAGCAGACTCGATTTGCCGGCGTTTGGGCGTCCGGCAATGACTACCTTCATCCCTTCGCGCAGCAGGCTTCCCTGGCGCGCTTCCGCACGTACGGCATCCAGATCGTTAATGACCTGATTAAGCTGCGCTTCGATTTTACCGTCTGAAAGGAAGTCGATTTCTTCATCGGGGAAATCAATGGCGGCTTCAACGTAAATACGCAGATGCGTCAGCGCTTCCACCAGATGATTTACGCGAGCAGAAAACGCGCCCTGAAGCGAGTTTAACGCTGAGCGGGCAGCCTGCTCTGAGCTGGCGTCAATCAAATCGGCAATGGCTTCAGCCTGCGCCAGATCCAGCTTATCGTTGAGGAAGGCGCGTTCAGAGAACTCGCCGGGTCTGGCGATGCGCACGCCGGGAATGACCAGAATGCGCTTTAACAGCAGGTCGAGAATGACCGGGCCGCCGTGGCCCTGCAGTTCCAGCACATCTTCACCGGTAAAGGAGTTTGGGCCGGGGAACCACAGCGCAATCCCTTGATCCAGGGGGCTTTCGTCGCTATCGCGAAACGGCAGGTAGTCGGCGTAGCGTGGTTTTGGAAGCTTGCCCAGAATAGCCTGCGCTACGTCGCGCGCATGAAGGCCTGAGACGCGCAGGATACCGACCCCACCACGTCCCGGCGGCGTCGCCTGGGCAACGATTGTCTCGTTATGGCTCATAGTTTCTCTCTAAAAAAAGAAGGCGGTCAATTGACCGCCTTCCGTGTGCATTAACTTAATTTAAACGCTATCAGGTCTTTTTCTTGTCGCGGCTGTGCAAGCCACGTTTTTCCAGACCGCGATAAATGAGCTGCTGCTGAATGATGGTCACCAGGTTACTGACGATATAGTACAGCACCAGACCTGACGGGAACCACAGGAAGAACACCGTGAAGATGACCGGCATAAAGGTCATGATCTTCTGCTGCATCGGGTCGGTCACTGTGGTCGGCGACATCTTCTGAATGAAGAACATCGTGACGCCCATCAGGATCGGCAGGATGTAGTACGGGTCCTGTGCGGACAGGTCATGGATCCACAGGGCGAACGGCGCATGGCGCAGCTCAACGGAACCCATCAGCATGTAATACAAGGCCAGGAAGATTGGCATCTGGATAACCAGCGGCAGGCAGCCACCCAGCGGGTTAACCTTCTCTGCTTTATACAGCGCCATCATTTCCTGACTCTGGCGCTGCTTGTCGTCACCGATACGCTCACGCATGGCCGCCAGTTTTGGCTGCAACATACGCATTTTCGCCATCGAGGTGTACTGCGCTTTGGTCAGCGGGTACATGATGCCACGAACGATAAAGGTGATAACGATAATGGAGAAGCCCCAGTTACCGATAAAGCTGTGGATAAACTTCAGCAGTTTGAACAGCGGCTGAGAGATAAACCACAGCCAACCGTAATCCACCGTCAGGTCAAGGTGTGGCGCCACGGCTGCCATTTTGTCCTGAATTTCCGGACCAACCCACAGGGTGCTGCCCAGTTGCGCGGTCTGGCCTGGCTGAACCAGCTGCGGCGCGGATTTATAACCGATAGCCGCCACGTCGTTGTTCAGTTTGGTGGTATAGAAGTTATTGGTGCCCTCGTTACGCGGAACCCATGCCGTGGCGAAATACTGCTGCAGCATCGCCACCCAGCCGTTGTTGGCATTGATGTTCAGGTTCTCACCGTCTGCGATGTTATCGAATTTATATTTTTCGTATTTCGCATCCGGCGTGGAGTAAGCAGCACCGCGGAAGGTGTGCAACGCAAAGTTATTGCTTCCGGTATCACGATGAGACGGCAGATTGATGGACTGCTTCAGCTGGCCGAAGGTCGCCAGCTCCAGCGGTTTCCCACCGGTGTTCTTCACGTTGTAATCCACGCTTACCGCAAACTCACCGCGTTTTAACGTAAAGGACTTAGTGAAGACGTTGCCAGCCGCATCGGTCCAGGTCAAAGGGATCACCAGCTCGTTCTGGCCATCGGCCATGACGAAGGTATCGCTATCAACGTTATACAACGGACGTGGGCCGTTCGCTGGGTTATCCGGGCCATCACGTCCTGTCAGACCGCTTTGTGCCTGATAGACAAACTGTGGCGTTGTTTCCAGCAACTGGAATGGCTCGGTTGATTTGAGCTCTTTCGGATAGGTCAACAGCAGCGCCTGCTCAACATCACCACCGCGGGTGTTGATGGAAAGCTCAAGGACGTCAGTTTTAACCGTGATGATTTTTCCCTGGCCACTGGCCGGCACGCCCTGGCTTGCGGCATTACCCGCTGCGGTGGTCGTAGTCTGCGTGGTCTGTTGCACCTGAGGTTGCGGAGCGTGGTCCTGCTCCCAGGCTTGCCAGATCATGAAAGACACGAACAACAAAGCGATGAGAAAGAGATTGCGTTGCGAATCCATCGTTAGTGTTCTCTGGTATCAATTGGTCCAGGTGGGACGGGATCGTCTCCCCCGGCGTTTAAAGGGTGGCATTTTAATACGCGTTTCACCGTCAACCAACTGCCTTTTAGCACCCCAAACCTGCGCAATGCCTCAATTCCGTAGTGAGAACAGGTCGGCGTGAAACGGCAATGCGGCCCAAGAAGCGGGCTTATAAGGCGCTGATAGACCTTGATCAGGCCAATCAGGAGCCTTGAGACAGGCGACAGTGACGGCGCCATAATTTTTCCAATGCTTCCGATAAAGCCCGGTTATCCAGGTCACCCACTCCTTTCTTAGCCACTACCACGAAATCCATTGCAGGCAGTTCGTGCTGACGCAAACGAAAGCTTTCACGCGTCAGACGTTTAATCCGATTGCGTTCATGCGCGCGTTTGACGTTTTTCTTAGCGACTGTAAGACCGATGCGGGGATGCCCCAGCGAATTCAGGCGGCCGAGAATGGTGATTTGCGGCGTGCCAGCTCTTTGAGGTTGCTGGAAGACGAAAGTGAAATGAGTGGGAGTTAACAAGCGTAACTCCCTGGGAAATGCGAGCTTAACCACTCAGGGGTTAGCTTTTATTACTTAGAAACGGTCAGACGAGAACGGCCTTTAGCACGACGACGTGCCAGAACCTGACGACCATTTTTAGTTGCCATACGAGCACGGAAGCCGTGAGAACGGTTGCGCTTCAGTACGGACGGTTGAAAAGTGCGTTTCATGGCGATTTCTACCTAAACTTGGATAAATTTCACTGGGTTAGCATAACGTCCTGCAAAAACTGCAGATGACCTACGCCTCAGTGTGGCTGATTAAAGAGGCCGGATTGTAATAATTGTACACTCCGGAGTCAATTCTCTTTCCTTATTTCCCGCGCCTGAATCCCTTTTCTGACCCTAAAAATGTTCGGGATCTGTCAGGACAAACACAGTGACGGTATGCGACGGGTGGGGAATTATACGGCCTGCCGATTAAAGCGCAAGGATCCGTGGGGATCTTCGTTAGATCTATTCAGTCAATTTTTTGCGCTGGGCATGAAATTTTTCAATATGAGAGCGTAAACCGCAGCACGCCCGCCAGGATCGTTTACACTTAGACAGCTCAAAACTGTCCTGTGGATAAATCGGGAAGAAACTGTGAGAAACAGAAGATCTCTGGCGCGCTTTAGGCTATGATCCGCGGTCCCGATCGTGATCCGAGATCGTTCACATTGAGGGTAAACCGCAGATAGCGGTTCGCACGCTTCCCGTATCGGGATCCCATGCGGGAGAGTCGGCGTGTGTCAACAATCATGAATGTAAAACTTTCAGTCTTCGTCTTTTTATCGACTTTGTTCGAGTGGAGTCCGCCGTGTCACTTTCGCTTTGGCAGCAGTGTCTTGCCCGATTGCAGGATGAGTTACCAGCCACAGAATTCAGTATGTGGATACGCCCCCTACAGGCGGAACTGAGTGATAACACGCTGGCCCTTTATGCGCCAAACCGGTTTGTGCTCGATTGGGTAAGGGATAAGTACCTCAATAACATCAACGGATTGCTCAACGATTTTTGCGGCAGCGATGCGCCGTTACTGCGCTTTGAAGTAGGCAGTAAACCCGTCAGCCAGACCCTGAATCAACAGGCTGTAGCTACCGCAGCGCCTGCGCAAACGGCACGAGCGGCAGCGCCGATGCGTCCAAGCTGGGACAACCTTCCGGCACCCGCAGCGCAGTCTTACCGCTCTAACGTTAACCTGAAGCACACCTTTGATAACTTTGTTGAAGGTAAGTCGAACCAGCTGGCTCGTGCGGCGGCGCGTCAGGTGGCCGACAACCCTGGCGGCGCGTACAACCCTCTCTTCCTTTACGGCGGCACCGGCTTAGGTAAAACTCACCTGTTACATGCGGTGGGGAACGGCATCATTGCCCGCAAGCCGAATGCCAAAGTGGTATATATGCACTCTGAGCGCTTCGTTCAGGACATGGTTAAGGCCCTGCAGAACAACGCCATTGAAGAGTTCAAGCGTTACTACCGCTCGGTTGATGCGCTGCTTATCGATGACATTCAGTTTTTTGCCAATAAAGAGCGTTCTCAGGAAGAATTCTTCCATACCTTCAACGCCCTGCTGGAAGGTAACCAACAGATCATCCTCACCTCGGATCGTTATCCAAAAGAGATTAACGGCGTCGAGGATCGTCTGAAATCCCGCTTCGGCTGGGGGCTGACCGTCGCGATCGAACCGCCTGAGCTAGAAACACGCGTGGCGATCCTGATGAAGAAAGCCGACGAAAATGACATTCGCCTGCCGGGCGAAGTAGCCTTCTTTATTGCCAAACGCCTTCGCTCCAACGTACGCGAGCTGGAAGGGGCGCTGAACCGTGTGATTGCCAACGCCAACTTTACCGGACGCGCCATTACCATCGACTTCGTGCGTGAAGCGCTGCGCGACCTGCTGGCGCTGCAGGAGAAGCTCGTCACCATCGACAATATCCAGAAAACGGTGGCCGAGTACTATAAAATTAAGATTGCCGATCTGCTTTCTAAACGTCGCTCCCGCTCCGTTGCCCGCCCGCGTCAGATGGCGATGGCGCTGGCGAAAGAGTTGACGAACCATAGCCTTCCGGAAATCGGCGATGCCTTTGGTGGCCGCGACCATACCACCGTGCTGCACGCTTGCCGTAAAATCGAACAGCTGCGTGAAGAAAGCCACGACATTAAAGAAGATTTCTCCAACCTAATCAGAACATTATCTTCGTGACGCTATGAAATTTACCGTTGAACGTGAAACTTTATTAAAACCGCTGCAACAGGTGAGTGGCCCGCTGGGTGGCCGTCCAACGTTACCGATTCTCGGCAACCTGCTGTTGCAGGTCGCGGAGGGCGCGCTCTCTTTAACCGGGACCGATCTGGAAATGGAGATGGTCGCGCGCGTGGCGCTGGTGCAGCCGCATGAACCGGGTGCAACCACCGTGCCCGCCCGCAAATTCTTCGACATCTGCCGTGGCCTGCCGGAAGGCGCTGAAATCGCCGTACAGCTTGAGGGCGACCGCATGCTGGTGCGCTCCGGGCGCAGCCGTTTCTCGCTGTCCACCCTGCCGGCGACAGATTTCCCGAACCTGGACGACTGGCAGAGCGAAGTTGAATTCACTCTCCCCCAGGCGACCATGAAACGTCTGATCGAAGCCACGCAGTTTTCTATGGCACATCAGGATGTACGCTATTACCTCAACGGCATGCTGTTTGAAACCGAAGGGGAAGAGCTGCGCACGGTTGCGACGGACGGGCACCGTCTCGCCGTTTGTTCAATGCCGATTGGTCAGGCGCTGCCAAACCATTCGGTGATCGTGCCGCGTAAAGGTGTGATTGAGCTGATGCGTATGCTGGACGGCGGTGACACCCCGCTGCGCGTGCAAATCGGCAGCAACAACATCCGTGCGCATGTCGGTGATTTCATCTTCACCTCTAAGCTGGTTGATGGCCGCTTCCCGGATTATCGCCGCGTACTGCCAAAGAACCCGGATAAACATCTTGATGCCGGTTGCGATCTGCTCAAGCAGGCGTTTGCCCGCGCGGCGATCCTCTCGAATGAGAAATTCCGCGGCGTGCGCCTGTATGTCAGCCAGAACCAGATAAAAATCACCGCTAACAACCCGGAGCAGGAAGAGGCAGAAGAGATTCTGGACGTTTCCTACGACGGCGCTGATTTGGAAATCGGCTTTAACGTCAGCTACGTGCTGGATGTGCTTAACGCACTGAAGTGTGAAAACGTGCGTATCCTGCTGACCGACTCTGTTTCCAGCGTGCAGATTGAAGATGCGGCTTCTCAGGCGGCGGCCTATGTTGTGATGCCAATGAGACTGTAGATGTCGCTCACCCGGCTGTTAATTAAAGATTTTCGCAATATTGAAAACGCGGATCTGGCGTTCTGTCCCGGCTTTAACTTCCTGGTCGGCGCCAACGGTAGCGGTAAAACCAGCGTGCTTGAGGCGATTTACACCCTTGGGCATGGCCGTGCTTTTCGCAGCGTGAAAATCGAGCGCGTTATTCGCCACGAACAGGATGCTTTTGTGTTGCACGGACGGTTACAGGATGGCGAAAGGGAAATCTCCGTCGGCCTGACTAAAGACCGCGCGGGCGACAGTAAAGTACGTATCGACGGTAGCGATGGCCACAAAGTGGCGGAACTGGCGCTGCTGATGCCGATGCAATTGATTACCCCCGAAGGGTTTACTTTGCTCAACGGCGGCCCCAAATACCGTAGAGCTTTCCTTGACTGGGGCTGTTTTCATAACGAACCGGGATTTTTTGTCGCCTGGAGCAACCTCAAGCGCCTGCTTAAGCAACGCAACGCCGCGTTGCGCCAGGTGACACGCTACGCGCAGCTACGCCCGTGGGATAAAGAACTTATTCCTCTGGCGGAACAAATCAGCCGCTGGCGCGCTGAATACAGCGCCGCTATTGCGGATGACATGAATGATACCTGCGCGCAATTTTTGCCGGAGTTTTCACTGAGTTTCTCTTTCCAGCGCGGCTGGGAAAAAGAGAGCGATTACGGTGAGGTACTGGAACGCAGCTTCGAACGCGATCGCATGCTGACCTATACCGCTCATGGCCCCCACAAAGCTGATTTTCGAATTCGTGCCGATGGCGCGCCCGTTGAGGACACACTCTCGCGCGGACAGCTTAAATTACTGATGTGCGCCTTAAGACTGGCGCAGGGTGAGTTTCTCACCCGACAGAACGGGCGGCGTTGCCTGTATCTGATAGATGATTTTGCCTCTGAACTTGATGATGCACGTCGTGGTCTGTTAGCCAGCCGGTTAAAGGCCACGGAATCACAGGTTTTCGTCAGCGCGATAAGCGCTGAACATGTGATGGATATGGCGGACAAAAATTCAAAGATGTTCGCCGTGGATCAGGGTAAAATAGCGGATTAACCCAAGAATAAATGAGCGAGAAACGTTGATGTCGAATTCTTATGACTCCTCCAGTATCAAAGTCCTGAAAGGGCTGGATGCGGTGCGTAAGCGCCCGGGTATGTATATCGGCGACACGGATGACGGCACCGGTCTGCACCACATGGTATTTGAGGTCGTGGATAACGCTATCGACGAAGCTCTTGCTGGCCACTGTAAAGATATCGTTGTCACCATCCATGCCGATAACTCCGTTTCCGTAACGGATGATGGCCGTGGTATCCCTACCGGTATCCACCCGGAAGAGGGCGTGTCCGCGGCTGAAGTCATCATGACCGTTCTGCACGCGGGCGGTAAATTCGATGACAACTCCTATAAAGTCTCCGGCGGTCTGCACGGCGTAGGTGTTTCGGTGGTTAACGCCCTCTCCCAAAAACTGGAACTGCTGATTCGCCGCGAAGGCAAAATTCATCAGCAGACTTACGTGCACGGCGTGCCGCAGTCGCCGCTGGCGGTGACTGGTGATACCGATGTTACCGGCACCCAGGTGCGTTTCTGGCCAAGCCATGAAACCTTCACCAACGTCATCGAATTTGAATACGATATCCTGGCAAAACGCCTGCGCGAGCTGTCGTTCCTGAACTCCGGCGTCTCCATTCGCCTGATCGACAAACGCGATGGCCGGCAGGACCATTTCCATTACGAAGGCGGTATCCGCGCATTTGTTGAATATCTCAACAAAAACAAAACCCCGATTCACCCAACCGTGTTCTATTTCAGCACGGAAAAAGATGGCATCGGCGTGGAAGTGGCGCTGCAGTGGAACGATGGTTTCCAGGAAAACATCTACTGCTTTACCAACAACATTCCGCAGCGCGACGGTGGTACTCACCTGGCCGGTTTCCGCGCGGCAATGACGCGTACTCTGAACGCGTACATGGATAAGGAAGGCTACAGCAAAAAAGCGAAGGTCAGCGCCACCGGCGACGACGCCCGTGAAGGCCTGATTGCCGTAGTTTCCGTTAAAGTGCCGGACCCGAAATTCTCTTCTCAGACCAAAGACAAGCTGGTTTCTTCAGAAGTGAAATCTGCGGTTGAACAGCAGATGAACGAACTGCTGGCAGAATACCTGCTGGAAAACCCATCGGACGCGAAAATCGTCGTGGGTAAAATTATCGATGCGGCTCGTGCCCGTGAAGCGGCGCGTCGCGCACGTGAAATGACTCGCCGTAAAGGCGCGCTGGATCTGGCAGGCCTGCCGGGCAAACTGGCGGACTGTCAGGAACGCGACCCGGCTCACTCCGAACTGTACCTTGTGGAAGGGGACTCTGCGGGCGGCTCTGCAAAACAGGGGCGTAACCGTAAGAATCAGGCGATCCTGCCGCTGAAAGGTAAAATCCTCAACGTTGAGAAAGCGCGCTTTGATAAAATGCTCGCCTCTCAGGAAGTGGCCACGCTTATCACCGCGCTGGGCTGCGGCATTGGCCGTGATGAATATAACCCGGACAAGCTGCGCTACCACAGCATTATCATCATGACGGATGCGGACGTCGATGGTTCACACATCCGTACCCTGCTGCTGACTTTCTTCTATCGTCAGATGCCGGAAATCGTTGAGCGCGGTCACGTGTACATCGCTCAGCCGCCGCTCTACAAAGTGAAGAAAGGCAAGCAGGAGCAGTACATCAAAGATGATGAAGCGATGGATCAGTATCAGATCTCTATCGCTCTGGATGGCGCAACGCTGCATGCCAACGCCCACGCTCCTGCTCTGGCAGGTGAAGCCCTGGAAAAACTGGTATCTGAATTCAACGCCGCTCAGAAAATGATTGGCCGCATGGAGCGTCGCTACCCGCGCAACCTGCTGAACAACCTGGTTTATCACCCAACCCTTACGGAAGCCGACCTGGCCGACGAAAGCAAAGTATCGGCCTGGCTTACCGCTCTGGTAATTCAGCTGAACGAAAAAGAGCAGCACGGCAGCACCTGGAACTCCATCGTGCGTGAAAACCGCGAGCTGAACATTTTCGAGCCGGTGATTCGCGTGCGTACCCACGGCGTCGATACCGACTACCCGCTGGAGCACGAGTTTGTGGTAGGCGGCGAATACCGTCGTCTGTGCGCGCTCGGCGAGAAGCTACGTGGTCTTATCGAAGAAGATGCGTTTATCGAACGTGGCGAACGTCGTCAGCCGATTGCCAGCTTCGAACAGGCGCTGGAGTGGCTGGTGAAAGAGTCACGTCGTGGACTTTCTATTCAGCGCTATAAAGGTCTGGGCGAAATGAACCCGGATCAGCTCTGGGAAACCACCATGGATCCAGAAAGCCGTCGCATGCTGCGCGTTACCGTGAAAGATGCGATTGCAGCCGATCAGCTGTTCACTACCCTGATGGGCGACGCGGTTGAACCTCGCCGCGCCTTTATCGAAGAGAATGCTCTGAAAGCGGCCAACATCGATATTTAACAGATCGGTCTTGTAGTAATGTGAGGCCGCGCTAAATGCGCGGCTTTTTTTTAGCAAAAATAAAAAGCTATCGCACTTTATATCTTACAAGGAGAAAGGATCATGGGACTCTTCGATCAGGTTATTGGCGGGCTGCTTAGCGGCGACGCCAAAAAATATCAGGCCATTTTGAGCTGGGTGAACCA
>DALYUA010000007.1:0-23144 GCA_031993245.1 Buttiauxella sp.
GATGGATGACTATATCAACTACATCACGCCGCAGTTCTCACGCACCCATATCAATTTCCAGCGCGTTCCAACGGTCGATACGTCGAATCCCTTTGCGGCGCGTGGCATTCCATCTCTGGATGAAAGCTTCGTGGTTATTCATTTTCGCGGCCTGGATGACATCGATTTCCCTTACCTGCTGGCAATGTTGCAGGGTTCCTTTATTTCCCACATCAATACGTTAGTGGTGCCGGGTGGAAAAATGGGGCTGGCGATGGAACTGATAATGACGCCGCTGGTGCAACGGCTGGTGGAAGGCAGGAAAGTCGTTTAGGGCGACAATCTGCCGCCCTTAGCCTGTTAAGCTTCGATCACTTCATAACTGTGCGTGATGTTTGCGGCCTTCTCAAGCATCAGCGCAACCGAGCAATATTTCTCGGCGGACAGATCTACGGCGCGGGACACGGCATTGTCCTTCAGAGCCTTGCCGGTCACGATGAAATGCAGATTGATGTGGGTAAACAGACGCGGCGCTTCTTCGCGGCGTTCTGAAGTCAGCTTCACCTCACAATCCGTCACGTCGTGGCGGCCTTTTTGCAAAATAGAGACCACATCAATGGCGCTACATCCCCCTGCGGCCATTAACAGCATCTCCATCGGGCTCGGCGCTTTATCGCCTGAGTTCCCGTCCATCAGCACCTGATGGCCTGAAGCCGATTCCCCCAGGAACGTTAACCCCTCAACCCATTTAACTCGTGCCTGCATTTTGCTTACTCCTGTTGAAGAAATTTCCTTTCAGAGTACGCGGATGCAGCAAAACTGGCAACGGAAGGCGACCTGCGTCATGCTGAAACGAGACAATAGGAGACACCTGTCAAAAGCTATGCTAAAACAATCCGGATGCTACATTCGATACATTGATGTGATGGATGTCTGCAGAGGACATCACTAATTACAGGCGGCAAGCTTGACTTGCAGGCCATTTCCCCCGAGTGGGATATATTCTAACGATTGCAACGCCGGGCAGGAGGTTTTGCATCCCGCCTTTGGTAGCCAGTTTATAACAGAGGATAACCGCGCATGGTGCTTGGCAAACCGCAAACAGACCCTACCCTCGAATGGTTCTTGTCTCATTGCCACATTCATAAGTATCCATCGAAGAGCACGCTGATTCACCAGGGTGAAAAGGCAGAGACGCTGTATTACATCGTCAAAGGCTCTGTGGCAGTGCTGATCAAGGATGAAGAGGGCAAGGAAATGATCCTCTCCTATCTGAATCAGGGCGATTTTATCGGTGAATTAGGCCTGTTTGAAGAAGGTCAGGAGCGCAGCGCCTGGGTTCGTGCGAAAACGGCGTGTGAAGTGGCTGAAATTTCTTATAAAAAATTCCGCCAGCTTATCCAGGTCAACCCTGACATTCTGATGCGTCTCTCTTCCCAGATGGCGCGTCGCCTGCAGGTCACGTCTGAAAAAGTAGGTAACCTTGCCTTCCTTGACGTTACCGGCCGCATTGCTCAGACGTTGCTGAATCTGGCAAAACAGCCTGATGCAATGACTCACCCGGACGGTATGCAGATTAAAATTACCCGTCAGGAAATCGGTCAGATTGTCGGCTGCTCCCGCGAAACCGTAGGCCGCATCCTGAAAATGCTGGAAGATCAAAATCTGATTTCCGCTCACGGTAAAACGATCGTCGTTTACGGCACTCGTTAATCTCCGCTCATAAAATGGCGTGTCGCTTCGGTAACACGCCTTTTTTGTCTCTACACTTCTGATATGTGGCGCCGACTGATTTATCACCCAGAGGTTAACTATGCACTGCGGCAAACGCTGGTGCTGTGTCTACCCGTGGCGGTAGGGCTAGTGCTGGGCAGTCTGCAAAATGGCCTGCTTTTCTCGTTAGTGCCCGCATGCTGCAATATTGCCGGTCTGGATACGCCTCATAAACGCTTCTTCAAGCGGCTGATTATCGGCGGTAGTCTGTTTGCGCTCAGCAGCCTGATTATGCAGCTGTTGCTGCTTTATACCCCGGTTCCCCTTCCCGTCATCTTGCTGGCAATGGCGCTGCTGCTGGGCGTCACCGCGGAGATCAGCTCGCTTCATGCCCGGCTGCTGCCCGCCTCGCTAATTGCGGCAATCTTCACGCTCAGCATGGCCGGGAATATGCCCATCTGGAAACCAATGCTGCTCTATGTTTTCGGCACCATCTGGTACGGAGGATTTAACTGGTTCTGGTACTGGCTGTGGCGCGAGCAGCCGCTGCGCGAATCGTTAAGCCTGCTCTACCGCCAGCTTGCAGACTATTGCGAAGCCAAATATGGGTTATTAACCCAGCATACCGATCCGGAAAAAGCGCTGCCGCCTTTGCTCGCTCGCCAGCAAAAGGCCGTCGATCTGATCACAGTATGTTATCAGCAGCTGCACATGCTGGCGGCAAATCAGCGCAACGACTACAAACGCCTGCTGCGCGTCTTCCAGATTGCCCTCGATCTCCAGGAACACATCTCCGTTAGCCTGCATCAGCCGGAAGAGGTGCAAAAGCTCGTGGAGCAAAGCCATGCCGAAGCTGTCATTCGCTGGAATGCGCAAACTATCGCCGCACGGTTACGCGTGCTGGCCGATGACATCCTCTATCACCGCTATCCGCAGCGTTTTGTGATGGACAAGCAAATCGAAGCGCTGGAAAAAATTGCCCGCCAGAATCCGGACAATCCCGTCGGGCAGTTCTGCCACTATCATTTCAGCCGCATCGCACGCGTGCTGCGAACCCAGCGCCCTCTCTATGTGCGCGACCTGATGGAAGATCGCCAGCGCCGCCTGCCGCTGTGGAACGCGCTCAAAAGCTACCTGTCGTTTAAATCTGCCGCGCTGCGTAACTCAGCCAGGCTTGGCGTAATGCTGACCGTAGCCAGCCTGCTTGGCGCATTTCTGCATCTGCCTAAGCCCTACTGGATCCTGATGACCGTCATGTTTGTGACGCAAAACGGCTACGGCGCGACACGGGTGCGTATCCTGCACCGTTCGGCTGGCACCATTGCCGGGCTGGCAATTGCAGGTATCGCCCTGCACTTCCATTTCCCGCAATACATCGCATTAACCGCGATGCTTATCATCACGCTGGTGAGCTATCTCTTTATCCGTAAAAGCTACGGCTGGGCGACCATTGGTTTTACCGTCACCGCTGTATTTACCCTGCAACTGATTACCCTGAGCGCCGAGCAATATATTGTGCCTCGCCTGATAGATACCCTGCTCGGCTGCTTAATTGCTTTTGGCGGTATGGTCTGGCTGTGGCCGCAGTGGCAAAGCGGTCTGCTGCGCCAGAACGCGCACGACGCGCTGGAAACCGATCAGAATGCTATCCGTTTGATTTTGAGCCAGGACTCTGAACCCACGCCGCTGGCTTATCAGCGCATGAAGGTAAACCAGGCCCACAATGCCCTGTTTAACTCGTTAAATCAGGCGATGCAGGAGCCCGGCTTTAACTCGCATTATCTGGACGATATGAAACTGTGGGTGACGCACAGCCAGTTTATCGTTGAACATATCAACGCCATGACCACGTTGGCGCGGGAGCACAACATGCTCACGCCGGACCTGGCGCAGCGTTATTTACAGGCGTGCGAAATCGCTCTGCAAAGATGTCAGCAGCGACTTGAATATGACGGGCCCGGGGAGACGAAAAACGCAACCATTCTGGATTCGGAAGCGCTGCCCACCGGGCCGTTAAGCACCATGGAGCAGCATTTACAGCGGGTGCTTGGACATCTCAACACCATGCATACCATTTCGTCAGTAGCATGGCGCCAGCGACCGCATCATGGGATCTGGCTGAACAGCCACCTGGGACGGCCGTCGGGCGGATAAACAAAGCGCCAATCACCAAAAAATCGGTTGGCGCAGGCTTAGCCGACCTACAAAACCTTGACGACGGCTTTGGCAAAGCGCTGCATACCTTCTTCGATATCCGCATCATCCACAATCAGCGATGGCGCAAAGCGCATCACGTCCGGGCCCGCGTTCAGCACCATCACTCCTTCATGCGCGGCGGCATAAAGAAATTCACGGGCGCGTCCTTTATACTGCGGCTTAAGTTCTGCGCCAATCAGCAAGCCCATGCCGCGTATTTCACTGAATACGTTAAACTGCTCGTCGATCTGCTGTAATTGCTTTACGAAAAGCTCGCGTTTCGCCGACACACCTTTCAGCACTTCCGGCGTGTTAATGGTATCGAAGGCGGCACCGGCTACAGCGCAGGCCAGTGGATTGCCACCATAGGTTGAACCGTGCGTACCAACGTGGAACGCTGAAGCGATTTCCTGTGTTGTCAGCATCACGCTCACCGGGAAACCACCGCCGAGCGCTTTGGCGCTGGTCAGAATATCCGGCGTTACGCCATAGTGCATATAGGCAAACAGCTCGCCGGTACGTCCCATGCCGGACTGCACCTCATCGAACACCAGCAGCGCATTATGTTCATCGCACAGCTCGCGCAGCCCCTGCAGGAACTCAGGCGTTGCGGCGATTACTCCCCCTTCGCCCTGAATCGGCTCAACGACAATCGCACAGGTATGGTCATCAATAACGGCTTTTACCGCATGCAGATCGTTAAAGGGCACATGGATGATATCGGCAGGTTTCGGGCCAAATCCATCAGAATACTTTGGCTGCCCGCCAACCGAAACGGTAAACAGCGAACGCCCATGGAAGGCGTTATGGAAGGCGATAATTTTGGATTTATACGGGCTATGACGGGTAGACGCGTAGTAGCGTGCCAGCTTGAACGCGGTTTCGTTCGCTTCGGTGCCGGAGTTCATAAACAGCACGCGCTCGGCAAAAGTTGCATCAATCAGCTTGCGTCCCAGACGCAGGGCGGGCTCGTTGGTAAACACGTTACTGGTGTGCCACAGCGTTTCGCCCTGGGTTTTTAACGCCTCCACCAGAGCCGGATGGCAGTGCCCCAGCGCCGTCACCGCGATGCCGCCGGCGAAATCAACATACTCTTTGCCCTGCTGATCCCATACGCGGCTGCCCTTTCCCTTTACAGGGATAAACTCTGCTGGTGCATAAATTGGCAGAATAACTTCATCGAAAGTCGCGCGGGTAATTGCTGATTGTTCAGTTGCCATTGATTCCCCATCCAGTTTTACGCAAAGAAATATATGAAAATATAATCAATAAATATGCATAAAAAATCAATTACTGGCAATGAAAATCACCGCTTAAGGAAGTTGGCCAGCAGCTGGTGGCCCTGCTCGCTGAGAATACTTTCAGGATGGAATTGCACGCCTTCGAGATCCAGCTCGCGGTGACGGATACCCATAATTTCGCGTTTATCGCTCCAGGCGGTGACTTCAAAACTGCCCGGTAAAGTCTCAGGATCGATAATTAGCGAGTGGTAACGCGTCACGGTAAGGGGATTATTCAGGCCGCTGAACACGCCGCTATTATTATGAGAAATAGCTGAGGTTTTGCCGTGCATGACCTTTTGGGCACGGATAATCGTTGCGCCAAATGCCTGTGCAATAGCCTGATGGCCCAGGCAGACCCCGAGAACAGGCAGCTTACCGGCAAAACGTTCTATAGCCGCGAGCGAAATCCCGGCCTCTGTCGGCGTGCAGGGGCCGGGAGAAATCACAAGCTTCGCAGGCGCAAGGGTGGCAATTTCCGCAAGCGTAACTTCATCGTTACGCTTTACCACCACTTCAGTACCAAGCTCACAAAAATACTGATACAGATTCCAGGTAAAAGAATCGTAGTTGTCGATAAGCAGTAACATGGCGGCTCCGGCAGAATTAAGAACCGCGCTATTCTATTCGCTTTCCCGCGCCTCGCTCACCACTTTAGTAAAAATCGCCGTGAGCGGCTTGAGATCGCCCAGGGCTCCCGCCTGGTTGGCGGCTTGCCAGACATCCTGTTCTGTTTCACTCCAGTCCAGCGTATAGCCCGCATGGATAGCCAGCTGCTCGAAGAAGACGCGCTGCGCCCGGCCACTGCCGATGCGGAACGGATGAAGCACGTTTATTTCACAGTAGTAATGTGCCAGCCGCTCGATAAATTCCGGCTTTTCAAGGTCGGTCAGGTAGCGTTCATCCTCCAGCTCCTGCATCAAATCGTTGCCCTCGTTTTCGATGTACTCAAAATGGCAAAAACGCGTATCCCCCTGATAAATATCTATTTTTCTTAGCTCGCCGGCCCAGTCAAAAAGGTCCTGAAAAAGCTGCTGATGAATAGCACACAGCCACGGCAGGCCCATATGCATCGGGCCAAGTTCGATGGTCGCCACCCGTAACGCGGTAAGTTCGTACTCAGCTTCTTTCAGCCGTTGCGCCTCACGGATGTTAAGCCGGTTACGCAGAACTTGAATTCCAGACCAAAAATAAGGATCGCGCCCTTCGCCAAATTTATCGCTCATAGTGACCCCGCACTTCGTTAATGCGTGCCAGGGCTTCTTCAGGCGTGAGCTTAATCAGCGGAACTTCAATGCCTTCCAGCCGATTGCTGGCCTGAAACGTGCGGCTACGCTGCTGCTGCCACAGACGGGATTTTTGCTTCTCGGTGAGTTTCTTGACCATATCGCCTCCCTTGACGCGTTACTGTTTTGCCACAAGTATAAGCAGCATTCCGCACAGTTGCCGGGAGTGAGCAGAGCGCGGGCCAAACTAACCCGCGCGCAGAAAATTAAGGCAGGACTTTGGCAGAGAGGATAACTATCGGTTTTGAAGGAACATTCTGGTAAGGCCCGACGTCATGAGACTTAACCTGCGAAATCTTGTCAGCCACTTCCATCCCTTTCACAACTTTACCAAATACCGCGTAGCCAAAGTCGCGCTGGCCGTGGTCGAGAAAGGCATTATCCGCAACGTTGATAAAGAACTGGCTGGTTGCGCTGTCTTTATCTGCGGTACGCGCCATGGAGATAGTGCCGCGAGTGTTACGCAGGCCGTTATCCGCTTCGTTTTTAATCGGCGGGTTCGGCTGCTTCTGATTCATATCTTCAGTAAAGCCGCCGCCCTGAATCATAAAGCCCGGGATCACCCGGTGAAAGGTGGTGTTGTTATAGAAGCCGCTGTTGACGTAATCAACGAAGTTCTTCACCGATACGGGGGCTTTTTGGCTATTTAATTCAAGCTCAATATTACCGGCGGAAGTCGTCAGTAAAACATGGGGATCGCCGCTTGCCGCCAGTGCAGCAGGGGAAATAGCCGAGATGGCGAATACAGCTGCAACAGCCGCCAGAGTCGATTTGAGCATCAGGAATTCCTTACGAAGGCAGTGAATGAAGCAAGTTGCTAGAGTGTAAAGAGGCGGGGCATCAGGCGCCAGCCCTTTACGGTTTTTTACTTTCCGGCAAATCAATAGCTTGCATAAATGAAGCGATTTTTCAGATTTAAATATGTGAGACGCTTCATGAAATGAACGGCAATTTAAAAACATAATTGCATTGAATGTTTAAATAGATCACGTTCACGGATAAAATTCACTCGCCCACAGCGCTGTCAATGCGCTTTACACTTCTATTCACAGGCAAGATATGACTAACAGCAACCGTACCAAGCTGCTATGGATCAGCTTTTTCTCCTACGCCCTGACCGGTGCATTGGTGATCGTCACCGGAATGGTGATGGGAAACATCGCAGAATACTTCCAGTTGCCCGTTTCCAGCATGAGTAACACTTTCACCTTCCTGAACGCTGGCATCCTGATCTCAATCTTCCTGAACGCCTGGCTGATGGAAATTGTGCCGCTGAAAACGCAATTACGCTTCGGCTTCGGGCTGATGATCCTGGCCGTAGCCGGACTGATTCTGGGCCATAACCTGACTATCTTCTCCGCTTCCATGTTTGTTCTGGGCCTGGTCAGCGGCATTACCATGTCGATTGGTACTTTTCTTATTACGCACATGTATGAAGGCCGTCAGCGCGGTTCACGCCTGCTGTTTACCGACTCTTTCTTCAGCATGGCGGGGATGATCTTCCCGATGATTGCCGCAATTCTTCTGGCGCGCAGCATCAACTGGTACTGGGTCTATGTCTGCATCGGTCTGGTATACGTTGCTATCTTCCTCCTGACTCTGGGCTGTGAATTCCCTGCGCTGGGCAAACATGCGAAAAAAGATGACGCTCAGCCGGTTGCGAAAGAAAAATGGGGCATCGGCGTGCTGTTTCTGTCTGTCGCCGCCCTGTGCTACATCCTTGGCCAGTTGGGCTTCATCTCGTGGGTTCCTGAATATGCCAAAAGCCTGGGCATGAACATTAACGATGCGGGCAAACTGGTAAGTAACTTCTGGATGTCGTACATGGTCGGCATGTGGATTTTCAGCTTCGTTCTGCGCTTCTTCGATCTGCAGCGCATTCTGATGGTGCTGGCAGGTGCAGCGACAGTGCTGATGTACTTGTTCAACACCGGCGAACCCGCCCATTTGGCGTGGTTTATCCTGGCTCTGGGCTTCTTCTCCAGCGCGATTTACACCACCATCATTACGCTTGGTTCGCTGCAAACCAAAATCGCTTCGCCGAAACTCGTTAACTTCGTCCTGACCTGCGGCACCATCGGCACCATGCTGACCTTTGTGGTTACCGGCCCGATTGTTGCCCACAGCGGCCCGCATGCAGCGCTGCAAACTGCAAATGGCCTGTATGCCGTCGTCTTTGTGATGTGTGTGCTGCTCGGTCTGGTGAGCAAACATCGCCAGCATAACGCAGCGGCTGCTACGCACTAACTTTGCCACCCTCTCTCCTGCCGGGAGAGAGGGTGCATCTTCAGTAATCTTTTGCCAGGGTTCAGCCGAAGGCGCCGAATAAACTCCAGGCTTCATATCCCATTGCGATGCCCTTTTCTTACCTCATAACTCCATCTGCCCGATCGCAGCCGAATTTATCCCTCTGGTGAAAAACCAACCAATTCCATAACTTAGAAAAATCCGAGAAAATCAACCATATAACCCTTAAGGGGTATATAAAGGCGTAATTGATTTACATCAATAATCGCCTTTGCTGAATCGTTAAGGTAGGTGGTAATAGAAAAGAAATTGAGGCAATTATGAGCAAAGTCAAAATCGCAATTATCGGTAATGGCATGGTCGGCCACCGCTTTATCGAGGACTTACTCGATAAAGCTCAGCCCGGCCAGTTCGACATTACCGTTTTCTGTGAAGAACCGCGCAAAGCTTACGACCGCGTGCATCTCTCATCCTATTTTTCCCACCATACCGCTGAAGAGTTATCTCTGGTTCGCGAAGGCTTCTATGAGAAGCACGGCATTAATGTGCTGGTGGGCGAACGCGCCATCACCATTAACCGCCAGGAAAAAGTGATCCACTCTAATACCGGCCGTACCGTGTATTACGACAAACTGGTCATGGCGACAGGCTCCTATCCGTGGATCCCACCGATTAAAGGTTCCGAAACGCAGGACTGCTTCGTTTACCGCACCATCGAAGATCTGAACGCCATCGAATCCTGCGCGCGTCGCAGCAAACGCGGCGCCGTTGTCGGCGGCGGCCTGCTCGGTCTGGAAGCCGCAGGCGCCCTGAAAAACCTTGGCGTGGAAACCCACGTAATCGAATTTGCGCCAATGCTGATGGCAGAACAGCTCGACCAGATGGGCGGCGAGCAGTTACGCAACAAAATCGAAAGCATGGGCGTGCGCGTGCACACCAGCAAAAACACCCTGGAGATTGTTCAGGAAGGGAAAGAAGCGCGTAAAACTATGCGTTTTGCTGACGGCAGCGAACTTGAAATCGACTTTATCGTCTTTTCAACCGGCATCCGTCCACGCGATAAGCTGGCTACCCAGTGCGGGCTGGCCACGGCGCAGCGCGGCGGTATCGCCATCAACGACAGCTGCCAGACCTCTGACCCGGATATCTACGCTATCGGCGAATGCGCAAGCTGGAACAATCGTGTGTATGGCCTGGTTGCCCCAGGCTACAAAATGGCGCAGGTCACGGCCGACCACCTGTTAGGCAGCGAAAACGCCTTTGAAGGCGCGGACATGAGCGCCAAGCTGAAACTGCTGGGCGTGGACGTTGGCGGGATTGGCGATGCGCACGCTCGCACACCGAACGCCCGTAGCTACGTCTATCTGGACGAGAGCAAAGAAGTTTATAAACGTCTGGTGGTCAGCGAAGACAACAAAACCCTGCTGGGCGCGGTGCTGGTTGGCGACACCAGCGATTACGGCAACCTGCTGCAACTTGTGCTGAACGCCATTGAGCTGCCGGAAAACCCGGACGCGCTGATTCTGCCTTCGCACGCAGGCAGTGGCAAACCATCCATCGGCGTAGACAAACTGCCGGATACCGCGCAAATCTGTTCATGCTTTGACGTTACTAAGGGCGACCTGATCAGCGCCATCAACAAAGGCTGCCACACCGTCGCGGCGCTGAAAACAGAAACCAAAGCAGGTACCGGCTGCGGCGGCTGTATTCCGCTGGTAACACAGGTGCTCAACGCTGAACTGGCGAAACAGGGCATTGAAGTAAACAACAACCTGTGCGAGCACTTCGCCTTCTCCCGCCAGGAGCTGTACCATCTGATCCGCGTGGAAGGCATTAAATCCTTCGACGAACTGCTGACTAAATACGGTAAAGGCTACGGCTGCGAAGTCTGTAAGCCAACCGTGGGTTCTCTGCTGGCCTCCTGCTGGAACGATTATGTGCTCGAACCGCAGCACACCCCGCTGCAGGACACTAACGATAATTTCCTCGGCAACATCCAGAAAGACGGCACCTACTCGGTGATCCCACGTTCTGCCGGCGGCGAAATCACGCCGGAAGGGCTGATGGTCGTTGGCCGTATCGCGCGTGAATACAACCTCTACACCAAAATTACCGGCTCTCAGCGTATCGGCCTGTTCGGCGCGCAGAAAGACGATTTGCCGGAGATCTGGCGGCAATTGATTGAAGCAGGGTTTGAAACCGGTCACGCCTACGCTAAAGCGCTGCGCATGGCGAAAACCTGCGTAGGCAGCACCTGGTGCCGTTACGGGGTGGGCGATAGCGTGGGCTTCGGCGTTGAGCTGGAAAACCGTTATAAAGGCATCCGTACTCCGCACAAAATGAAGTTTGGCGTTTCTGGCTGCACCCGTGAATGTGCGGAAGCGCAGGGCAAAGACGTGGGCATTATCGCCACCGAAAAAGGCTGGAACCTGTACGTATGCGGTAACGGCGGCATGAAACCGCGTCATGCAGATCTGCTGGCTGCGGACCTGGATCGCGACACCGTTATTAAATACCTCGACCGCTTCATGATGTTCTATATCCGTACCGCGGACAAACTGACTCGTACCGCCTCCTGGCTGGAAAATCTGGAAGGCGGCATCGATTACCTCAAAAAAGTGATCATCGAAGACAAACTGGGTCTGAATGCTCAGCTCGAAGCTGAACTGTCGCGTCTGCGCGAGAAAGTAATCTGTGAGTGGACCGAAACGGTGAACACGCCGGACGCTCAGGTTCGCTTCAAACACTTTATCAACAGCCCGCAGCGTGACCCGAACGTGCAAATTGTGCCGGAACGCCAGCAGCATCGTCCGGCTACGCCGTATGAACGTATCCCAGTCACTATGGTAGAAGCGGAGGAAATCGTATGAGCCAGTGGACTACCGTTTGTCAGTTAAACGACATCCTGCCAGCAACCGGCGTTTGCGCCCTGCTGGGCGATCGGCAGATTGCGATTTTCCGCCCGCGTAACGACGAGCAGGTTTTCGCCATCAGCAATATCGATCCATTTTTCCAGGCGAGCGTTCTGTCTCGCGGATTAATTGCCGAGCACCAGAACGAACTGTGGGTTGCCAGCCCGTTGAAAAAACAGCGTTTTCGTCTGCGTGACGGGCTGTGCATGGAGGACGAAGGGCACTCCGTCGCACACTTTGCAGCGCGTGTTCAGGACGGCAAGGTACAGATAAAAGCTTAAAAAATAATTCTGACCGAAGCGTAGGGTGGAAAAGCACAGTGCCTTCCGCCCTACAGCATCCAGGATCGGAAAAGAGCAATCACCATATTTACCTTTTCTTTTTTTTCAAATATTTGGGATAACAAAAATGTTCACCGATACCATTAATAAGTGTGCGGCGAATGCCGCTCGTATTGCCCGGCTGGCGAAAAATAATCCACTCGGGTTCTGGGTTAGTTCTGCAATGGCGGGGGCCTATGTCGGCCTCGGCATCATTCTTATCTTCACTCTCGGCAACCTGCTCGATCCTTCCGTCCGCCCACTGGTTATGGGTGCCACCTTTGGTATCGCCCTGACGCTGGTAATCATCGCAGGCTCCGAGCTGTTCACCGGTCACACCATGTTCCTGACCTTTGGCGTTAAGGCGGGAACTATCTCTCACGGCCAGATGTGGGCGATTCTGCCGCAAACCTGGCTGGGCAACCTGGTGGGTTCGGTGTTTGTCGCGCTGCTGTATAGCTGGGGAGGCGGCAGCCTGCTGCCGGTTGATACCAGCATCGTCCACACCGTGGCGCTGGCGAAAACCACCGCGCCGGCAATGACGCTGTTCTTCAAAGGCGCGCTGTGTAACTGGCTGGTTTGTCTGGCGATCTGGATGGCGATTCGTACTGAAGGCGCGGCAAAATTCATCGCTATCTGGTGGTGTCTGCTGGCGTTTATCGCTTCCGGCTATGAACACTCCATTGCCAATATGACACTGTTTGCACTCTCCTGGTTTGGTCACCATAGCGATGCTTATACGCTGGCCGGAATCGGACACAACCTGCTTTGGGTAACGCTTGGGAATACCCTTTCCGGCGTAGTATTCATGGGTCTGGGTTATTGGTATGCTACGCCAAAAGCCGAACGCCCACAGCCAGAGCGAATCGCTGCGCCTGAGACTGTACGCCAATAATTGAGGACTGTCCGTGGATCACCTGCCCATATTTTGTCAGCTACGAGATCGCGCCTGCCTGCTGGTTGGCGGCGGCGATGTTGCAGAACGTAAAGCGCGTTTATTGATGGAGGCAGGTGCTCGCGTCACCGTTAATGCCCTGGACTTCACGCCGCAATTCAAAGTATGGGCGGAACAGGGCATGCTTACCCTTGAGCAGGGTGAATTCTCCCCTTCCCTACTCGATGTCAGCTGGCTAGCCATCGCCGCGACCGATAACGACGAGGTGAATCAGCAGGTCAGCGATACGTGCGAATCCCGCCGTATCTTCTGCAACGTGGTCGATGCGCCTAAGCAAGCCAGCTTTATCATGCCGTCGATTATCGACCGCTCGCCGTTGATGGTTGCCGTCTCTTCCGGCGGCACGTCTCCGGTGCTGGCGCGTCTGCTGCGAGAAAAGCTCGAATCCATTCTGCCGCTGCATCTTGGCAAAATCGCCGGCTACGCAGGCACGCTACGTGGGCGAGTAAAATCAAAGTTTGCCACCATGGGCGAACGCCGCCGCTTCTGGGAAAAATTCTTCACCAACGACCGCCTGGCGCAGTACCTGGCAAACGAAGACCAGAAAGCAATCGATCGGGAAACCGAATCCATGTTTGCCACATCGCTCGATCATCGCGGTGAAGTGGTATTAGTAGGCGCGGGGCCTGGAGATGCCGGGCTGTTAACGCTCAAAGGGCTGCAACAGATCCAGCAGGCTGACGTTGTGGTTTATGACCGTCTGGTCTCCGACGACATTATGAATCTCGTTCGTCGCGATGCAGACCGAGTATTTGTCGGTAAACGGGCAGGTTTCCACTGCGTCCCGCAGGAAGAAATTAACCAAATCCTGCTGCGCGAAGCCCAAAAAGGTAAGCGCGTGGTGCGTCTGAAAGGCGGCGATCCTTTTATCTTTGGTCGCGGCGGCGAAGAGCTGGAAACGCTGTGTAACGGCGGCATTCCCTTCTCCGTTGTGCCAGGCATTACTGCCGCATCGGGCTGCTCCGCTTATTCCGGCATTCCGTTAACTCACCGTGACTATGCGCAAAGCGTGCGGCTGGTCACCGGGCACCTGAAAACGGGCGGCGAGCTGGACTGGGAAAACCTGGCGGCAGAAAAGCAAACGCTGGTGTTTTATATGGGCCTGAACCAGGCGCCAGCCATTCAGCAAAATCTCATCAGTCACGGAATGCCTGCCGATATGCCGGTGGCGCTTGTGGAAAACGGCACTTCCGTTAAGCAGCGCGTTGTTAACGGAGCGCTGAGCGAACTTGGCGAGCTGGCAACGCAGGTTGAAAGCCCGGCGCTGATTATAGTCGGGCGCGTAGTCGCGCTGCGCAACAAGCTGAACTGGTTCTCAAATCACTGATAAAACGGACCTGCATGTAAATACCTGCAGGTTTTAATCCTATCTTTAATTTCCAGCGAATATTTATAATTACATTTATCCCTGGCAAAATGCGCTTTACGAATATAATTAACCCCGTAATGCTATTACTTGAACCAATACTTCCAACACATTTGTTTTGTGAATATAAAACCTCAAACTACCTTTACCAGCTTATATATACTGAACTTGTCAAGCCCGGTTACATATTTTACAATCCCCTGGCTATAGCTGAGAGACAATGCCATTAACTTTATGCATTTATTCGCAGTTATATTCTATATCACAGTAACTATTTATGTCAGGGAATGTCATATGAAAAACCTCGTAAAAATCACTATGTTGTTTGCTGTAATTACTACACTAACTGCCTGTACTGGCCGTGTTGAAAACCGCGACAAAACTTGCAGCTACGACTATTTGCTCCACCCTGCAATTTCTATCTCTAAAGTTATTGGTGGCTGCGGCCCTGCTGCTCCACAAAAATAACGCATCATAAAATGCAAAAATCGCCCACTTTATAAGGGCGATTTTTTTATTTCTTTAAGGCTTCAATACCTGATATTCGGCGCCCTGGGTTTATTTCCCATCGTGCCCGCAAGATTATATATCTGGCGCTGGCTATTTTTCTGGAAACCTAAGGAAAATTGACCATTAAAAACCGCCAGGTTGAAAGGAGCGTAATCCTGACGGTTTTATCGGGACGGAATAATTAAGGCTGAGCCACAAAGCCAATCACTTCATATACCTTTTTCAGCGTTGCGCTGGCGTGAGAACGTGCTTTTTCAGCGCCATCCTTCATAACCTGCTGCAGTAAGGCTTCGTCATTGCGATAGCGGTTATAACGCTCCTGGAGTTCGGTCAGCATACCTGAAACGGCGTCCGCTACGTCACCTTTCAGATGACCATACATTTTGCCTTCAAAGTGCTGCTCAAGTTCCGGGATAGTTTTTCCTGTTACGCCAGCCATAATATCCAGCAGGTTGGAAACCCCGGCTTTGTTTACCACGTCGTAGCGCACAACAGGTGGCTCGTCGGAATCTGTTACCGCACGCTTAAGTTTCTTCACGACAGATTTAGGGTCTTCCAACAGGCCGATAACGTTGTTGCGGTTATCGTCAGATTTGGACATTTTCCGGGTCGGTTCCAGCAGGGACATTACGCGCGCGCCGGATTTAGGAATAAATGGCTCCGGCACTTTGAATACCTCGCCATATATCGCGTTAAAGCGCGCAGCGATATCACGACTCAGCTCCAGGTGCTGTTTCTGATCTTCACCTACCGGTACCAGGTTGGTCTGGTAAAGCAGGATATCGGCCGCCATCAATACCGGATAGTCGAACAAACCGGCGTTGATATTTTCAGCGTAGCGCGATGATTTGTCCTTAAACTGCGTCATGCGGCTCAGCTCGCCAAAATAGGTGTAGCAGTTCAGCACCCAGCTTAGCTGGGCATGTTCAGGCACGTGAGACTGAACGAAAATAGTGCTTTTTTCTGGATCGATGCCGCATGCAAGGTAGAGCGCCAGCGTATCTAGCGTCGCTTTGCGCAGCGCGTTCGCATCCTGGCGCACGGTGATCGCGTGCTGGTCAACGATGCAGTAAATGCAGTGGTAATCATCTTGCATATGAACCCACTGACGCAGCGCACCCATATAGTTACCAATGGTTAATTCACCTGAAGGCTGTGCGCCGCTAAAAACGATGGGCTTACTCATGTTCTGATTCCTGATTTTCTTTGCAAGGGAGCCCGAGAGCGGGCAATAAGTCGCTGAACTTATCAAACACGACGTCCGGTTTGCTCAGTTCAATAGCTTCACCATAGTTGTAACCGTAGGTCATGCCCACGCATGGGCAGCCCGCAGCCTGGGCTGCAAGAATATCATTGCGGGAATCCCCCACAAACAGCAACGCTTCCGCGCTCAGGTTCAGCTTTTCCATCACTTTGAACAGCGGCTCCGGATGCGGTTTTTTGTTTTCCACATCATCGCCGCCGATAACTACCTGGAAGTATTCCGCGATGCCCAGTTTCTCAAGCAGCGGCATCACAAACGGCGTTGGCTTATTGGTCACCAACCCCATCGGCAGGCCGTTTTCTGCCAGTACAGCCAGCGTGCTCGCCACGTCCGGGAACAGAAAGCTGCCTTCGTCGACGGTCTGCGCATAGAAAGTATCAAACAGTTTGCGCGCCATCAGACACTGGTCGAACTGCGGCTCCTGGCCTTTTAAGGCCCATGTCAGCGCGCGTTGCACCAGCACATCAGCACCGTTGCCGATCCATTTTTCTACGTTCTCTTCACCTGCGGCCGGCAGCTCAAGGGCATATAAAGCCTGATCCATCGCCTGGCTCAGGCCGAGCGCCGTATCCACCAGCGTGCCGTCAAGATCAAAGGCGACACCGCGAATTTTTTCTAACTTATTCATGACTTACCTTTGCCAGCTCATCGCGCATGCGATCGATGACCGCTTTATAATCTGGTTGACTGAAGATGGCCGAGCCGGCGACAAACATGTCCGCGCCCGCCGCGGCAATCTCGGCAATATTTTCGACTTTCACGCCGCCATCCACTTCAAGACGGATATCGTAACCGGACGCATCAATGCGTTCGCGCACCTGGCGCAGTTTTTCCAGCGTATGCGGGATAAAAGACTGCCCGCCGAAGCCCGGGTTTACAGACATCAGCAAAATTACGTCCACTTTATCCATCACATGATCCAGCCAGCTAAGCGATGTTGCCGGGTTAAACACCAGGCCTGCTTTACAGCCGTGCTCTTTAATGAGCTGCAGGGAACGGTCAACATGTTCAGAGGCTTCCGGATGGAAGGTGATAATGCTGGCGCCTGCTTCGGCGAAATCCGGAATGATGCGATCGACAGGCTTGACCATAAGATGCACGTCAATCGGCGCGGTGATGCCGTAATCACGCAGAGATTTCAGCACCATCGGACCAATGGTCAGATTGGGAACATAGTGGTTATCCATAACATCGAAATGGACGACGTCGCTACCGGCAGCCAGCACTTTGGCCGTCTCTTCGCCCAGGCGGGCAAAATCGGCAGACAGAATTGAGGGGGCAATCAAATACTGTTTCATCCGCTTCTCCTGATATCTCATTTTGGGGGCGAACGAAACGCCTCAGGCTACGCCGTAGAGCGCCAGCAGTTCGTCCACCTTGTTACGCGTTCCGCCATTTCTGCTGATGCTGCGCCTTACCTGCAGCTTATGCAGCTTCGCCTGCTGATACCACAGCTTGGTCAGCTCCGTATCATGGTTAGAAATCAGCACCGGAATGCCATTCCTTTGCAGCTTTTCTGCCAGTTCTGCCAGATGCTGCTGCTGCACCATACTGAAGCTGTCGGTATGGTAAGCCGTGAAATTTGCCGTGGCGGATAACGGGGCATACGGCGGATCGCAATACACCACCGAGCCTGCGGCAACATCCGTCATGCTGATATCATACGACTGGCAGACAAAAATAGCGTGCTGTGCCCGCTCGGCAAAATGATGCAGCTCCTCTTCGGGGAAGTAGGGCTTGCTGTAACGACCGAAAGGCACGTTGAATTCACCACGCAGGTTATAACGGCACAGGCCGTTGTAACAATGGCGGTTAAGGTATAAAAACAGCACCGCACGACGAAACGCGTCGCTGCACTGATTAAATTCGGCACGAAAACGATAGAAAGCCTCGCTGTCGTTAAGCTCAGGCATAAACAGGCCGCGAGCTTCCTGAACATACTCACCAGTACGCGCTTTGACAATGTTGTACAGGTTAATCAGATCGCTGTTGATATCCGCGAGAATATAGCGTGAATAGTCAGTGTTCAGAAAGACGGAGCCTGCACCAACGAACGGCTCAATCAGACAATCACCGTCCGGCAAATACTTCTTTATATCGTCAAGCAGGGGGTATTTCCCCCCTGCCCATTTCAGAAAAGCGCGATTTTTTTTCATGCTGTCTAACTATTTACACCTTCTCCAGCTGTGGAAAGGTTCCGACAGCGACTGCGCTTGTTCATCACTTCAGATCGGACTGAACCTGATGAATTGGTTTTGCCCACGGGTTCTTCGCCTGCACGTCAGCCGGCAGCGTTGAAACGGCACGTTTCGCCTCGTCTTTGCTGGCGTAGACGCCGCTTACCAGCACATACCACGGCTGACCGTTACGCACAGTCTGGTACACCATGTAATGTTGCAGCTTCTCTTTCTTCGCCCATGCGTTCAGGTTGGTGGAGTTTGAAGAAGAGCTGAGCTGCAGCGTGTAATGGCTTCCCGGCGCGCCTTTAATTGCGCTTGCATCGCCGCTCACCGTTGCGCCACTTGTTGCTGGAGCTCTGGCTGGCGCTTTCGGTGCCGCCGTTGCCGCCGTTGCCGCAGGCGCCTTAACAGGTTCTTTAACCGGAGCCGTTACCGCAGGTTCACTACGTTTCGCAGTCGTAACCTTTTTTGGTTCCGCTGCGGTAGTTTTCGCCGTCGCCTGAGGTTTAGTTTGTGCCGGCTGAGTTTTGTGCGGCTCAATCACCACTTTTTTACGCTCCGGCCGCGTGGCTGGCTGACGGACTGGCTCGTTATTTGTCGTTGCCTGAGTCGGCGCAGGTGCAGTGTTGCTACCCGCTACACGTGCAACCGTAGCTGGCTGTGTTGGCAGAGTAGAACCATTTGCCGCGTTATCGATCTGGCCCTGCTGCGCAGTCAGCGCATTGTTCAGATCGCCCGGGACCTCCACACGCTGCTGCCCTTCCGGAATTGGCTGCGTTTGTGCTTCGGTCGGGGTAGAAGAAATAGGGGGTAAATTCACTTCCTGCGGCCGTTGTTCCGCATTCGCCGTCTGATTAGCAACGGTGGCATCACCAGGCTGTGGCTGAGAACCATTCGCCTGATTGGCAACGGCATCACCGGAGCCAGAAAGATCGATACTCTTTTCCGCATTCGGATTTTTATTGGCCGTTTCCGTGTCGGTTGAGGGTGATTTGAGCGCGGAACCAATACCAATAATGAGCAACAGCAGAACCAGAATACCAATCCCCATCATCAGATGCTGACGGGAGACAGGCACTTTTTGTTGCGGTGCTTTTTTACGACCGCGCGCGGGACGGCGCTCGACGGCTTCAACCTTCAAGCCATCATCGCTTTCATACTGCTCTTCTTCGTCGCGAGGGCGACGCGAACGCGAGGAACGAGGCTCATCAGCATCAATGTCGACATCATCGACGTTGATCTGCGGTTCATTATCGAACTCGTCAGACTTGCGTGAACGATCTCGACGACGATCGCTGGGATCGGGTTTCAGCTCGTCTTCCGGTTTGAATTCATCCATTTAACACCCCACTCAAAGGCTTATGCCAGCGATACGTACTTTGCACATCACCCGAAGTTAAAAATCGCCCGATTACTGCGACCAATCATTTCTAATAGTTAAGCCTGCTGACAATCAGCGATGGCTGACAGAACAATATCGTGTGGCACTCCGCCACGAACTTCACTCTTCCCTAAAGCCTGCGGCAGCACAAGACGCAGCTCGCCCCCCAGGACTTTCTTATCACGCATCATGTGGGGCATATATGCGTCTGCTGACATTTCCCGCGGCCCGGTGACGGGCAACCCGGCACGTTGTAACAGCGTAATGACACGCTGAACATCGGCTTCACTGAATTGTCCCATGCGAAACGCCGTGCGTGCGGCCATGACCATACCGGCTGAAACGGCTTCGCCATGTAACCAGTTGCCATAACCCATTTCGGCTTCAATCGCATGGCCAAAGGTATGGCCCAGATTGAGTAAAGCACGTAAGCCGCTTTCGCGCTCGTCGGCTGCCACAACTTCCGCTTTCAGCTCGCAACAGCGGCGAATGCAATAAGCCATCGCTTTGCCGTCCAGCGCTAATAAAGCATCGAGATTCTCCTCAAGCCAGCTAAAGAACGCCGCGTCAAGGATAATGCCGTATTTGATAACTTCAGCCAGGCCCGATGCCAGTTCCCGTTTCGGTAAGGTATTCAGACAGTCGAGATCCACCACCACTGAAGCAGGCTGGTAGAACGCGCCAATCATATTTTTACCGAGGGGATGGTTAACGGCTGTTTTGCCGCCAACGGAGGAGTCCACCTGCGAAAGCAAAGTGGTAGGAACCTGTATAAAGCGTACGCCACGCTGATAACTCGCTGCTGCAAAACCGGTCAGATCGCCCACAACGCCGCCGCCAAGGGCGATTAGCGTCGTGTCACGACCGTGCGGTTTTTCCAGCAGTGCCGTAAAGACGGTATCGAGTACAGCAAGGTTTTTGAATTTTTCGCCATCCGGCAGGATGACGGTATCGACTTTAACGCCCGCTTGCTCAAGCAGACCGCGAACCTTATCCAGGTAAAGTGGCGCAAGGGTTTCGTTGGTCACCAGCATCGTTTGATCGCCAGCCTTCAGCGGCCAAAAGGACGCCGAGTCATTAAATAACCCGGCAGCGATGGTGATAGGGTAACTACGTTCCCCGAGAGTAACCGTTAACCTCTCCATAACGCGAAGTCCACCTTTAGAAGCTTTGCCCGCAGGCGTGTCTCGATTAAGCCAGAATCAATTGCTTTCCAACATATGAATAATCTGGTTAGCAACCACTTTGGCACTTTGGTCGTCAGTGCGAATCGTTACATCTGCAATCTCTTCATAAAGAGGATTGCGTTCTTGTGCCAGGGCCTCAAGAACTTCACGAGGTGGCGTCTCAACCTGCAGCAACGGACGCTTTTTATCGCGCTGAGTGCGAGCAAGCTGCTTCTCAATCGTAGTTTCAAGATAAACCACAACGCCACGGGCCGAGAGACGATTACGGGTTTCGCGAGACTTCACAGAGCCGCCACCAGTCGCCAGCACAATGCCCTGTTTTTCAGTGAGTTCGTTGATAATTTTTTCTTCGCGATCGCGGAAGCCTTCTTCGCCTTCAACGTCGAATACCCAGCCCACATCAGCTCCGGTACGTTTCTCAATCTCTTGATCAGAATCGAAAAATTCCATATTGAGTTGCTGAGCTAACTGACGCCCAATAGTGCTTTTGCCGGCACCCATAGGCCCAACCAGAAAGATATTGCGTTTCTCTGCCATTTTTTCGGTACTACTAAGACAATTCGTTGATGATAAACCCACCCGTTAACAACTTGCTGCGGCGGGACATGAACTGAAACCTCATAAGCGTAAGTGCGAGAATCAGACTAAAAATTATCTCAACACTCAAGGTAGTTTGGCAACCGATTAAATCACTCAATGCCTCAGGTGAGGGCTGAAAAGTATAAATCAGGTTTATCGGCCGCAGGAAAACATTACCCTGCTTCTCGAAACGGTACACCTTGTAAGCTAATTCCTCTCTGCCGTCAAACACCTGAGCTATGATTACGAGAAAAATCCCTCGGCGGCTTTAGAAAAAACTACGGAATCGGGATAAGTCGGGGAGTAATAAAAACCACCAGTTCACGACGCTGGCTGTCTTTCGCATCGTGGCGAAACAGGCCGCCAAGCAGCGGAATAGCACTCAGTAGGGGAATTTTGTCGCGGCTATCTTTACTATGCTGCTGAAAAATACCCCCTAACGCGAGCGTTTCACCGTTTTTCACTGACACGACGGTTTCGATCTCTTGCTTATCTATTGCCAGCGCTTCGCCATTGGCCTGCTCAATGCTACGCCCCGGCATATTCTGACTGATTCGCAATTTTAAACGGATGTTACCCTGCGGTTGGATAGTTGGCGTCACCTCCATACCCAGCACCGCTTCTTTAAATTCTACCGACGTTACCCCACCCTCCCCGCTGGAAACCTGATAAGGGATCTCCGTACCCTGTTTGATACTGGCGGGCTGCTGATGGGCGGCCATCAGACGAGGGCTGGCGATAATTTCAAGCTGCTGCTGTTGCTCAAGGGCGGATAATTCCATCTCAAGCATTCGCCCATCGATACGCGCAATGTTAAAGCCAACGCGCGCTGTCGCGGCTCCCACAGAAACATCTGCACCCAGGCCTGCGACACGAGGGGCAGCGCTTCCCTTATCGCTCTGCGCAAGGCTCCACTTCACGCCCAGCTCATGCAATTTGTTCTGGTTAATCGTGACTATATGCGCCGCGATTTCAACCTGCCCCATAGCAACGTCCATGTCCTTCATCCATGCAGCTATCTGCTTCAGTGTAGGCTTGTTATCCCGCACGATGAGACGATTGGTACGTTTATCTACGGTGATACTTCCGCGCGAACTTAACAGTTTTTCCCCTGCCGCTTTAAGCGATGCGGCTAACTCGCCAGCATCGGCATGAGCCGGTGAAAATACCTGGTTAAACAACGGCTGTTTTAGCGCCTGCTGTTTCCGCTGTTCTTCCTGCACAGCCTGCTGTTGCTGAAGCCTTGCTTTTGGAAAAATTTGCACAACGTTTCCTTCGCGAAGCTGCGTTAACTCCGCTGTTTTCAGCACCAGTTGAAAGGCCTGCTTCAGAGGATTATTTTGCAGGTGGAGCGACACAACGCCCTCCACGTCCGGGGAGATCAGCAGATTAACGTTCTGGTTTTCAGCCAGCGCCTGTAAAACCTGAGCCACGGGCGCGTTATCCAGGACCAGCGAGACGCCTTTATCCGCGAGGCTTGCTGACGGCCAGACTATCAGCAGAACGAACATTCGCATCCATGCCATATTTTTTTCCTTCTATTTTCCATGAATAAAAAGGCCGCCCGCATTCTGTGGGCACCGTTACGGATAAAAGCTGTTGACCAATTTCAAGAACCCGCACGCCGGGTGTTATTTCCATTTCGCGAGTGATACGGCGCCAGTTTTTCTGCGCATCGCGCATGACGACAATCGCGCCTTTATCAGAGCTAATCACGCCATGAAGCGACCACTGCGCCAGCTGTTTAAACAGGCCATCACAGGGTGAAAGCAGCGGTTGAAAAGGGTTG
>DALYUA010000008.1:0-23009 GCA_031993245.1 Buttiauxella sp.
CATTAACTCGCTGACGCTCTCTCCGGCATTGGCTGCCCTGCTGTTAAAACCGCACGGTGCGCCGAAAGACCTCCCCACAAGGCTTATCGATCGTCTGTTCGGCTGGCTTTTCCGTCCGTTTAACCGCTTCTTCCACCGCAGTTCGACCGGCTATCAGGGGTTAGTTGGCAAAACGCTTGGGCGACGCGGCGCTGTATTTGCCGTTTATGTGCTGCTGCTCTGCGCCGCTGGGGTGATGTTTAAAGCCGTCCCCGGCGGGTTTATTCCCACGCAGGATAAGCTGTATCTGATTGGAGGCGTAAAAATGCCGGAAGGCTCTTCGCTGGCGCGCACCGATGCGGTTATCCGCAAAATAAGCGAAATCGGTATGCATACCGAAGGCGTGGATTATGCGGTGGCGTTTCCGGGACTTAACGCGCTGCAATTCACCAACACGCCGAATACCGGGACGGTATTTTTTGTCCTGAAGCCGTTCGACCAGCGCAAACATTCTGCGGCGGAAATTAATGCCGGGATCAACGCCAAAATCGCACAGATTCAGCAGGGCTTTGGTTTCTCCATTTTGCCGCCGCCGATTTTGGGCCTGGGACAGGGTTCCGGTTATTCGCTCTATGTGCAGGATCGCGCCGGTCTTGGTTATGGCGCTCTGCAAAGCGCGGTTAACACGATGTCCGGTGCGATTATGCAGACGCCGGGGATGCATTTCCCGATCTCAACCTACCAGGCTAACGTTCCGCAGCTGGATGTGCAGGTCGATCGTGACAAGGCGAAAGCACAGGGCGTGTCGCTGACCGATCTGTTCGGTACGCTGCAAACCTATCTGGGGTCATCCTATGTGAACGACTTTAACCAGTTCGGACGTACCTGGCGCGTAATGGCGCAGGCCGACGGGCAGTTCCGCGATAGCGTGGAAGATATTGCTAATTTGCGCACCCGTAATAATCAGGGGGAGATGGTGCCGATCGGCAGTATGGTGAATATCAGCACCACCTACGGGCCGGATCCGGTAATCCGCTACAACGGTTATCCGGCGGCGGATCTGATTGGCGACGCCGATCCTCGTATCCTTTCTTCTGCGCAGGCGATGACTCAGTTGGACGCAATGTCTAAACAGATACTGCCGAATGGAATGAACATTGAATGGACGGATCTGAGCTTCCAGCAGGCCACTCAGGGCAATACGGCGCTGATCGTCTTCCCGGTAGCTGTCTTGCTGGCGTTCCTGGTGCTGGCGGCGCTGTATGAAAGCTGGACGCTGCCGTTGGCGGTGATCCTTATCGTGCCGATGACGATGCTGTCCGCCCTGCTTGGCGTCTGGTTAACCGGCGGCGATAACAACGTGTTCGTGCAGGTTGGCCTGGTGGTATTGATGGGGCTGGCCTGTAAAAACGCGATCCTGATCGTTGAGTTTGCCCGCGAACTGGAAATCCAGGGGAAAGGGATTATGGAAGCGGCGATGGAAGCCTGCCGTCTGCGTCTGCGTCCGATTGTGATGACCTCCATAGCCTTTATTGCCGGGACAGTCCCGCTGATCCTCGGCCACGGCGCGGGTGCGGAAGTACGCGGCGTCACGGGGATCACGGTCTTCTCCGGTATGCTGGGCGTGACGCTGTTTGGTCTGTTCCTGACGCCGGTGTTTTACGTCACGCTGCGTAAGTTCGTTACGCGCGGCAAAACGGCAGGGAACCACCTGCAAGCTTAGGCTGCCGCAGATAACAAAAAACCGCCTTCAAGTTGAAGGCGGTTTTTTTCGTAGCTTTTACGTAATTAAGGAAGCGTTAGTGCTCTTTTTTATACAGGGCATCAAGTTCAGGCACCGGGTCGCAGCCGCTGGTATCGGCTTTTTTTACCTTTTCCAGCGCGCTGGCTACGGTATGTTGAGCTAATACATCCAGCGAAGCCTGCTCCGCTTCGTCGGCGATGGAATTGAAGTACCAGCAGGCGTTAGCACTTACCACGCAGCGGGCCGGCACGTCGGGACGTGACGCCCACAGCTTTTTATCTTCTATCACGGAAACGTAGATATCACGCAGCGTGATCTTCTCTGCTGGGCGACCAAGGTGAATGGAACCGTTGCGTCCAAGGGTGGAGACGATAATGCCGTCACGCGTGAGCGGAACCATTAATTTGCGGATAAAGCTCGGGTTAGCTTCCATCCCGTAGGCCAGAATCGCACTCGTCGAACGTTCACCCGATTGCTCCGCCATCGCTACGCTGAGAACCATCTGCAAAGCTGTCGGGAAGCGGTAATCTAACATTTTATATTCCTGGGGTGCGGTGAATATTTTTCTTTTTTGCGCCGCAGAGGTGGATAATCAATAAGCAACAATATAGCAAATCAGGCAACTTTTGAGAAGTGATCCCTGGTGAAGACAGCACGTAAAAATCATTTTCCGCAAGAGGCTGTATTCAATTTACTGCATCAATAACCTGGCTTCTATTAAAGCTCACCGTTCAGGAAATTACTGTGAATTTTGTAACGAAACGATCTTTTTTAAGGCACAGGAAGCAGGGCATTAAAAAAGCCGCCGTTGCGGATTTTTAGCGCAGTTGGCTGGTTATCGCGCGTGTCAGGCGGCCTGTTTAGTATCTAGCTTCAGCTCTTCGCCCTGATTTTGCGCGCTGCTATAAATCGTCTCGATTTTTTGTAAACGGGCAGGGCGGTCTGCTAAGGCATTATTCCAGGTCTTATTCGCATAAACATTGCTGTGCCTGACAACGTAAATGGCGGAGTGGAGGTATTGGATATAATTTATATTTTCATAACGAGAAATGATATTTATGCATGTCGCAGAATAGGGCGAAAGAATGGGAAAGTACGTATCTGTTCCCGCATATTGAAAGGGAAATATTCACTAAATAATTATTTTCCGGGTAGACGATGTTATTAGTATCTCAAATCAGAATACGTTTTTCCCTCAGGCCAGAAGGATTAATGCGGACTGGAATCATCCGGCCAGGCTTAAAAGGCCTCCCGGCGCTGATGATTCACACTATTGTGCTTTTTGCTGTCCTGGCCGTTGTTTTGCGCGGCCAGGTTAAACCGGAGTTTCCTACGCTAAAATTGCCTGATATGGAGCCGGTGAAAAAAGGTAGGCTATAAACTAAACGGATCTGCATCCTGCCATGCCGGAAACTTTTGCCGGTACTCCTGAAGGGCAATCAACGATAAATCCGCATCCAGACGCGTGGCCTGGTGTGCTTCGGCACTTGCCAGAATCTCACCCTGCGGGCTGATAATTTTACTGTCGCCGCGATAGTGATGCCCGTTGCCGTCCGTACCCACACGGTTGCAACCTGCGACGTAAGCCTGGTTTTCAATCGCGCGTGCAACCAGCAGGCTTTGCCAGTGCAGCGAGCGCGGCGCAGGCCAGTTTGCAACATATAACGCTAAATCGTAATCGTTACGGTTACGTGACCACACCGGAAAACGCAGGTCGTAGCAAACCAGCGGCAGAATACGCCAGCCGCGCCATTCAACGATGACCCTTTCCTCACCTGCCTGATAATGATGATGTTCGTCGGCCATGCGGAACAGGTGGCGCTTGTCATAGAAATGCACTTTGCCGTCTGGCTGCACCAGCAGGAAACGATTCACTGGCCCACGGCTGGTTTGCAGCGCAGCGCTTCCGGCAATCATGGCCTGCGTTTGCTGCGCTTTAAACTGCATCCAGTCGATGACTTCCTCTTCCGCCAGTGACTGCTTTGCTGCTTCCATCGCAAAACCAGTGGTGAACATCTCAGGCAGAATAATCAGATCGCGACCGTGTATGCCGTCAAGCAGCACATCGAAATGACGCAGATTCGCCGCGCCATCCATCCAGACCAGCGGCTGTTGCAGAAGGGAAATTTTTAAGCCAGACACAATCCGACTCCATAAATAACGTGGTTTCTTTCACTGTAGCATGAGTTCACGGGCTTTTGTTGGGCAATAAAAAACCCCGTGAAATGGGGTTTGAGAATGTTGACAAAGTTCTTCATTGTTAAAAGTTTCTTTGCAGATTACTTTTAAAAACAAAGAATTATATCTTCTGGTGTACCCCAAACACCCGAAAACCACGCTTTTCGGGTGTTTGTCACCACTCTGAAACCCCGCGAGGCGGGGTTTTTAGCGCTAAGGCAACTTACGCGGCTTCAATTTTGCGATGTTTTTCCGGCAGCTTTACCGGCTGTGTTGCCAGCGCCTCCGGTTCAAACTCGTCAACGTTGATACTGCGCAGACGGCTGGCTTCAGCTTTGGTGAGGATTGCGGCTTCATCAGCGTTGATTTTTCCTTCCGCCAGCCAAAGCTTTGCCTGTTCGTCCAGACGAGTGAACGGCAGATTGTGACCAATCGCTTTGCAGATGCGCAGATGGATTGGCTCGGCGGCCATCACATCCAGCAGCGCCTGCTCCAGCAGACCTGCCGGGTTAAACTCGCTTGGCGTGAGGTACTGACCACGGCCAATACGTGAACGCGTTGCCGACGGCACCTGCATAATTTTCGCCAGTTTATGATCCAGCTTGTCAGAAGGCGCATCGTAACGGCGGCCAAGCGGGAAAATTGCCAGGCGTAATGCACCTGCTACAAAGCCATTCGGGAAGTTACGCAGCAGATCGTCAATCGCCTGCTCCGCCTGGAAGAGCGCATCCTGCACGCCCCAGTGTACCAGCGGCAGATCCGCTTCGTTACGACCTTCATCTTCATAGCGTTTGAGCACCGCGGAGGCAAGATACAGCTGGCTCAGTACATCCCCAAGGCGGGCAGAAATTCGCTCGCGACGTTTCAGGCTGCCGCCCAGTACCGCCATGGAAACATCTGCCAGCAGCGCCAGGTTTGCGCTCAGACGGTTCAGGTGCTGATAGTAACGTCTGGTCGCATCACGGGTTGGTGTGGCGCTGGTTAAACCGTTGGTCAGGCCCAGCCACAGGCTGCGCATTTTGTTGCTGCCAACGTGCCCGATATGTTTGAACAGCAGTTTATCGAAAGCATTCAAATCGTTATTCTGCGATGCCGCCATCTCCTCCAGCACATAAGGGTGACAGCGAATCGCCCCCTGGCCGAAGATGATCATGCTGCGGGTCAGGATGTTCGCCCCTTCAACCGTGATAGCGATAGGCGCGCCCTGATAGGCCCGAGCCACAAAGTTCGACTCGCCAAGCATGATGCCTTTACCGCCGACGATGTCCATTGCGTCCAGGATGGCGTGCTGACCGCGGTGGGTACAGTGATATTTCACAATCGCTGACAGCACCGCCGGTTTTTCGCCGAGCACAATGCCGTAAGTAATCAATGACGCAGCGGCATCCATCACATATGCATTACCCGCAATACGCGCCAGCGGCTCTTCAATCCCTTCCATCTTACCGATAGAGATTCGGAACTGGCGGCGAATATGGGCGTAAGCGCCGGTTGCCATCGCAATAGATTTCAGGCTACCCGTTGAGTTAGATGGCAGGGTAATACCACGTCCTACGGACAAACATTCCACCAGCATACGCCAGCCCTGACCGGCCATTTTCGGGCCGCCGATGATGTAGTCAATTGGCACGAAAATATCTTTCCCACGCGTTGGGCCGTTCTGGAACGGCACGTTAAGCGGGAAGTGGCGTTTGCCGATTTCGACGCCCGGCGTGTGCGTTGGGATCAGCGCACAGGTAATGCCGAGCTCTTCTTCGTCGCCCAGCAGATGGTCCGGGTCAGACAGTTTGAACGCAAGGCCCAGCACGGTTGCGATAGGCGCAAGCGTAATGTAGCGCTTGTTCCAGGTCAGACGCATACCCAGCACCTGCTGGCCCTGCCATTCGCCCATGCAAACCACGCCGACATCAGGGATTGCGCCCGCATCGGAGCCTGCTTCCGGGCTGGTCAGCGCGAAGCAAGGAATTTCCTGTCCACGGGCCAGGCGCGGCAAATAGTGATCTTTTTGTTCTTCGGTGCCGTAATGCTGGAGCAGCTCACCCGGGCCTAAGGAGTTAGGCACGCCGACTGTGATTGCCAGAATCCCCGAAACGCCTGAAAGTTTTTGCAGCACGCGAGCCTGAGCGTAAGCTGAAAATTCCAGCCCGCCATATTCTTTCTTAATGATCATCGCAAAGAAACGATGCTCTTTCAGATATGCCCACAGTTCCGGCGGCAGATCGGCCAGTTCATGGGTTATCTGATAGTCATTCGCCATGCGGCAGGCTTCTTCAACCGGGCCGTCAATAAAAGCCTGTTCTTCGGCGCTCAGCTTCGGCTGGGGATAATTATGCAGCTTTTCCCAGTCCGGCTTACCGCGGAACAGATCGCCTTCCCACCAGGTAGTGCCTGCGTCAATCGCCTCTTTTTCAGTGCGCGACATCGGCGGCATTACTTTACGGAAGCTTTTGAACACCGGTGAGGAAATCAGCGACTTACGCATCGGGGTAAAGACAAACGGCACCAGAATGATGGCAAGCGGGACAAGTACCCAGATAGACCAGATACCGGCAAAACCTAAAGCTGCCGTCCACACCAGGAGGATCGCGCAGCTGAGCAGCAGATTGACCTGATGATAAAACAGCGCGCCGAGCAGAATAACGGTTGCAACAACACTCAAAATCAACATAAAGAAAGCTCCCTTGCTTGTAGGAGGTCTGACCACTTGTGATGTATTGGTTTTAGTGTATGCGTGGTTTTTTAGCAATGTGTTTACAAAATAATTACAACCTTGCTCACATTGTTGCCGCACGGATCCATAAAAGCATCCGGTGATGGCGCTTCTCGCGCTATCCGGTAAACTGCTGGAGTTTACTTAATCAATAAATACTGAAGGACATCATCATGTACCAGGATCTTATTCGTAATGAATTAAATGAAGCCGCCGAAACGCTGGCTAACTTCCTGAAAGATGACGCAAATATCCACGCGGTTCAGCGCGCGGCCGTGCTGCTGGCAGATAGCTTTAAAACCGGCGGTAAAGTGCTCTCCTGCGGCAACGGCGGTTCCCACTGCGATGCCATGCATTTTGCAGAAGAGCTGACGGGCCGCTATCGTGAAAACCGTCCGGGCTATCCGGCCATTGCGATTTCAGACGTGAGCCACATCTCCTGCGTGAGCAACGATTTCGGCTACGACTACATCTTCTCGCGCTATATCGAAGCGGTAGGGCGTGAGGGCGACGTATTGCTGGGGATCTCCACTTCCGGGAATTCTGGCAACGTCATTAAGGCTATCGAAGCCGCTCGTGCTAAAGGCATGAAAGTTATTACGCTTACGGGCAAAGACGGTGGCAAAATGGCGGGCACGGCGGATGTCGAAATTCGCGTGCCGCACTTCGGTTATGCCGATCGCATTCAGGAAATCCACATTAAAGTGATCCATATCCTGATTCAGCTGATCGAAAAAGAGATGGTTAAGGCTTAACTCAGCCGTGTCCCTTGCTCTGTGATGTGGGGGACAAGGTGAGGGCAACTTGTGGTGGGAGAGAATTATGTGCGAACTGCTCGGGATGAGCGCCAACGTACCAACGGATATCTGCTTTAGTTTTACCGGTCTGGTGCAGCGTGGCGGCGGAACAGGGCCCCATAAAGATGGCTGGGGCATCACCTTCTACGAAGGTAAAGGCTGTCGCACGTTCAAAGATCCCCAGCCGAGCTTTAATTCTCCGATTGCCCGACTGGTGCAGGATTATCCCATCAAATCCTGCTCCGTTGTGGCGCATATTCGCCAGGCTAACCGTGGCAAAGTCGCGCTGGAAAACACCCATCCCTTTACCCGCGAGCTATGGGGCCGTAACTGGACCTATGCCCACAACGGTCAGCTTAAGGGGCATCGCCAGCTTGAGACGGGGCCGTTTCGTCCGATTGGTGAAACCGACAGCGAACAGGCGTTTTGCTGGCTGCTGCACAAGCTGACGCAGCGCTATCCGCGTCGGCCTGGCAATATGCAGGCCGTTTTCCGCTATATTGCGGAGCTTGCGGTTCAGCTACGTGAGAAAGGCGTGTTTAACATGCTGCTTTCCGATGGACGTTACGTAATGGCATTCTGCTCCACCAATCTCTTCTGGATAACCCGGCGGGCGCCCTTTGGCGTGGCAAAACTGTTGGACAGGGATGTGGAAATCGACTTTCAGAAAGAGACCACGCCGAACGATGTGGTCTCCGTAATTGCTACGCAGCCGCTGACCGGCAACGAAACCTGGCACCGAATCGCGCCAGGCGAGTCGGTGCTATTTTATCTCGGAGAGCGTGTAGTTTGAGGCAAGCTGAGGTTGTACCGTTGGGACCACCGGCTTGCTAATCACATAGTTACCGCTGATAACAGAGACGCCCGGCGGCTGGTGATTCGCCATAAAGTAGTCATAACCCGGCTTTAACTGTTTCCAGAAATTGATGTAATAAGAGTACTTATGGCGCTGCATATTCGCATCCGTCATGCGGAACGGATAAATGCTCACCTGAACCTTCGGCTGGCCAAACACCAGGGCGCCGGTCACAAACTGGAATATCTCATCGATGCTGCTGTCGGTCATGGCGTAACAGCCAACGGACACGCAGGCACCGTGAATCATCAAATACTGGCCCTGATAACCATGGGAACGATCGAACTCGTTCGGGAAGCCGATATTGATCGCTTTATAGAAGCGGCTGTCAGGTTTTAGCTGCCTGCGCTCAACGCTGTAGAATCCTTCAGGGCTTTTAAAGTCACCCTGGCGCTGTTTCGGACCCAGGCCGCCGGAATAGTTACAGATACGGTAGCTATCAAGCAGTTGATACTGTTCGCCCATTTTGACGTACAGTTCAAGCGTGCGCTCTTCTTTAAAGATCTGAATATAAACGGGAGATCCCATTAACTGCTGTTTAAATTCTTTGCTGACAGGCGTGGCCGGAGCATTGCTGGTGAGCAAGCTGGCAAACGACATGAACGGCATCGAGAGCATCGCAATAATGAGTGCGATTTTAGACATACTGCTTGATTCCTTGATAAACCTGTAACCAAATGCCAGGACGGCAAAGAGACCTGAAATCAGACTAATCTGTATTCGGTGCGCTCACATTAGCATCATCAATAAATTTCGCAAGCGCAGACTGGGGCCTTTCCAGAAAATGGATATTAACTATTTCACTTATAAAGCGAAAGAGTTGCTGTTTTGCGTAATAGCTCGCATTGCCGAGGTTAACTTCGAGGATTTATCCCCTTCCTGCCGTCAATAATGCTAAAATCCGCGCCGAATGATGACCCGTGGATAAGAAAGGACGCTTTCCTTAAGTCAGCTTTACCTGGCTCTCCAGGCGACTTACCCCACCAGGCGTGACGAACGGATGCACAACCTCTCTTTCTTACCTGCCAGGCGCGTCGTTGCGGTTGAACATTGACCCGGCCCGTTCGTTGTCGGCTAGCGTTTTTGTCGGTTTTTAATAGCCTATTTTATGCGTGATAACCTTATGATTAAAATCAGAAAAGGTCTTGATTTGCCTATTGCCGGTTTACCCGAGCAGCAAATTCATGATGGCCCAGCAATATCCCAGGTGGCTCTGCTTGGAGAAGAGTACGTGGGAATGCGTCCTTCTATGTTGGTAAAAGAGGGCGATAACGTACTGAAAGGGCAGCCCCTTTTTGAAGATAAAAGAAACCCGGGCGTGGTGTTTACCGCACCGGCCAGCGGTACCGTTATCGCCATCAATCGAGGCGAGCGTCGGGTGCTGCAATCCGTGGTTATTGAGGTTCAGGGAGACGAAGCGGTTGCTTTTGAACGTCATGACCCTGAATCATTAGCCACTCTGCCGCGTGAAATTGTCCAGGCTCAGCTTCTTTCGTCAGGCCTTTGGACCGCGTTGCGTACGCGCCCGTTCAGTAAAGCGCCGCAGCCGGGTACGATTCCTGCCGCCATTTTTGTCACCGCTATGGACACCAATCCCCTGGCGGCAGATCCGCAGCCGATTATCCTCGCGCATCGCCAGATGTTCGACGCAGGCTTAACGCTGCTTTCGCGCCTGACGGACGGCAAAATCCATGTTTGCCAGACCGGCGGCGGTAAGCTGGGCGGTCATCCTGTCAGCCAGGTTACTTTTAATGAGTTTGCAGGGCCGCATCCTGCGGGGTTGGCGGGTACTCACATTCATTTCATAGAACCGGTTAACCTGCAAAAACAGGTATGGCATCTGAACTATCAGGATGTCATTGCCATCGGCAAAGTGTTTATTGAAGGCGAACTGTGGAACGAGCGAGTGATTTCACTGGCTGGCCCTCAGGTTAAAAAGCCCCGTTTGATTCGCACGCTTCTGGGCGCCTCTGTCGATGTGCTGACGCAGGGTGAACTCCTGGAAGGTGAAAACCGTGTCGTTTCCGGTTCAGTGCTCAGCGGCGTGCAGGCGACAGGCCCGCGCGCCTGGCTTGGGCGTTTCCATTTGCAGATCACCGCGCTGAAAGAAGGGCGCGAGAAAGAGCTGTTTGGCTGGGTCATGCCGGGCGCTGATAAATTCTCCATTACGCGCACCACGCTTGGCCACTTCTTAAAACGCAAACTGTTTAACTTCTCAACCGACACCAACGGCGGCGAGCGAGCAATGGTTCCTATCGGCAACTATGAGCGCGTGATGCCGCTGGATATCCTGCCGACCATGCTGCTGCGCGATTTGCTGGCGGGCGATACCGACAGCGCGCAGGCGCTGGGCTGTCTGGAACTGGATGAAGAAGATCTGGCGCTTTGTACCTATGTTTGCCCGGGGAAATATGAATACGGCCCGGTATTACGCGAGGTGTTAACCCGCATCGAGCAGGAAGGATAACTCATGGGCCTGAAGCACTTATTTGAAAAAATAGAGCCGCACTTTACTAAAGGCGGCAAGTTAGAAAAGTACTACCCGCTGTATGAAGCAACCGTTACGGTGTTCTACACGCCGGGCCTGGTTACGCCGGGTGCCTCGCACGTGCGCGACGCCATCGACCTGAAGCGCATGATGATTCTGGTGTGGCTCGCCGTCTTCCCGGCCATGTTCTGGGGAATGTACAACGTCGGGCTGCAGACCATCCCTGCGCTGCACAAGCTCTACGGGCCTGAACAGTTGCCGCAGGTTATTGCGGCCAACTGGCATTATGCCGTTGCGCAGTGGCTGGGCGTGAGCTTTACGCCGGAGGCGGGCTGGCTAAGCATGATGACGCTGGGGGCGGTTTTCTTCCTGCCAATCTACATCACCGTATTTTTGGTGGGTGGATTCTGGGAGGTGCTGTTCTCCATCATCCGCAAACATGAAATTAACGAAGGATTCTTTGTTACTTCTATCCTGTTTGCGCTGGTGGTCCCGCCGACAATGCCACTCTGGCAGGCAGCGTTAGGGATAAGCTTTGGCGTCGTCATCGCCAAAGAGATCTTCGGCGGAACAGGGCGCAACTTCCTTAACCCGGCGCTTGCCGGGCGTGCGTTTCTCTTCTTTGCTTACCCTGCACAAATCTCCGGCGACCTGGTCTGGACTGCGGCAGATGGCTTCTCCGGCGCAACGCCGCTCTCACAGTGGTCGCATGGCGGCGGTGAGGCCGTAGTTAACGTGGTCTCCGGCCAGCCGGTTACCTGGATGGACGCCTTCCTCGGTAATATTCCTGGGTCAATTGGTGAAGTTTCCACGCTGATGATCCTGATAGGCGGCGCCATCATCCTGTTTGGCCGTGTGGCCTCCTGGCGCATCGTCGCCGGCGTGATGATCGGCATGATCGCCACGACAGCCCTGTTTAACTTTATCGGTTCAGACACCAACCCGCTGTTCGCCATGCCGTGGTACTGGCACCTGGTGCTGGGCGGTTTTGCATTCGGCATGATGTTTATGGCCACCGACCCGGTTTCCGCCTCCTTTACCAATAAAGGCAAGTGGTGGTACGGCGCGCTAATCGGCGTGATGTGCGTGCTGATTCGGGTGGTTAACCCGGCCTATCCGGAAGGGATGATGCTGGCGATTCTGTTCGCCAACCTCTTTGCGCCGCTGTTCGATTACGTGGTGGTGCAGGCCAATATCAAGCGGAGGAAATCGCGTGGCTGAAGTAAAAAGTAACGATAGCATCGGCAGAACGCTGTTGGTGGTGCTGGTGCTTTGCCTGGTGTGCTCCGTCGTCGTGGCAGGTTCCGCCGTGGGCCTGAAGTCGCGCCAGCAGGAGCAAAAAGCGCTCGATAAACAGCGCAACATTCTGGATGTGGCCGGTCTGGCGACGCCGAAGATGAGCGGTGAAGAGGTGAAAGCAATCTTCGAATCCCGTATCACCCCGCGGCTGGTGAATTTGAAAACGGGTGAAATGCTTGCTAAAGACCCGGCTAATTTTGACCATGCCGCCGCGCTACGTGACCCGGCACAAAGCGTTGCTCTCTCGCCCGAAGAGGACCGCGCCGGCATTAAACGCCGCACCAACATCGTTGAAATTTATCTGGTGCGGGACGAAAACAATAAAGTGCAGGAAGTCGTTTTGCCGGTTTACGGCAACGGTCTGTGGTCGATGATGTACGCCTTTGTTGCGCTGCAAACCGATGGACGCACCGTAAAAGGCATCACTTATTACGACCAGGGTGAAACCCCGGGGCTGGGCGGCGAAATTGAAAACCCGAACTGGCGTGCAAAGTGGATCGGCAAGAAGTTGCTTGACGATAACGGTCAGCCAGCGTTACGGGTCGTCAAAGGCGGCGCGCGTCAGGGCGATCAATATGGCGTAGATGGTCTGTCGGGCGCGACGCTGACGGCAACCGGTGTACAACACACTTTCGATTTCTGGATGGGCGAGCTGGGATTTGGCCCGTTCCTGAAGCAGGTTCGTGAAGGAGCGCTTAGCAATGGCTGATATGTCAGGCATGAAAGAAGTTAAGCGGGTACTGGTTAGCCCGCTGGTAGATAACAACCCCATCGCGCTGCAAATCCTTGGGGTTTGTTCTGCGCTGGCGGTGACCACCAAACTGGAAACGGCATTTGTGATGACGATTGCCGTGACGCTGGTCACCGCGTTCTCCAGCATGTTTATCTCAATGATCCGCAACTACATACCAAACAGCGTACGCATCATCGTGCAGATGGCGATCATCGCGTCGCTGGTTATCGTCGTCGATCAGATTCTGCGTGCTTACGCCTATGAAATCTCCAAACAGCTTTCCGTGTTCGTTGGTTTGATCATCACTAACTGTATCGTAATGGGGCGCGCGGAGGCTTACGCCATGAAAGCGCCGCCGCTGGCGAGCTTTATGGACGGTATCGGCAACGGGTTGGGCTACGGCGTTATCCTGCTGCTGGTCGGCTTTATTCGTGAGCTTACTGGCAGCGGCAAATTGTTTGGCGTCACCGTTCTGGAAACGGTGCAAAACGGCGGCTGGTATCAGCCAAACGGCCTGTTCCTGCTGGCGCCAAGCGCGTTCTTTATTATCGGATTATTGATCTGGGCGCTGCGTACGTGGAAACCGGCCCAACAGGAAAAGGATTAACAGACGATGGAACATATAATTAGTCTGTTTGTGCGTGCGGTATTTGTAGAAAACATGGCGCTCGCCTTCTTCCTCGGCATGTGTACTTTCCTTGCCGTGTCGAAGAAAGTTTCGACGGCGTTTGGCCTGGGCGTGGCCGTTACGGTCGTTCTGGGCATTTCGGTTCCGGCTAATAACCTGGTATATAACCTGGTGCTGCGTGACGGTGCGCTGGTGGAAGGGGTGGATCTCAGCTTCCTGAACTTCATTACCTTCATTGGCGTTATTGCAGCCCTGGTGCAAATACTCGAAATGATCCTCGATCGTTTCTTCCCGGCGCTCTACAACGCGCTGGGCATCTTCCTGCCGCTGATTACCGTAAACTGCGCCATTTTTGGTGGCGTATCCTTTATGGTGCAGCGCGACTACGGCTTCGGTGAATCCATCGTGTATGGTTTCGGCTCCGGTATTGGCTGGATGCTGGCGATTGTTGCTATGGCCGGTATTCGCGAGAAGATGAAATACGCCAACGTGCCCGCAGGACTGCGCGGCTTAGGGATAACCTTTATCACCACCGGTTTGATGGCGCTGGGCTTCATGTCCTTCTCCGGCGTGCAGCTATAAGGGCGGAAAGTTATGGAAATTATTCTTGGCGTAGTAATGTTTACGCTGATCGTTCTGGCGCTGGCGCTGCTGATTTTGTTCGCAAAATCAAAACTGGTGAATTCCGGGGACGTGCTGATTGTGGTCAACGACGACGCGGACAAACAGTTCCACGCGCCTGCTGGCGACAAATTGCTTAACACGCTTTCAGGACAGGGGATCTTTATCTCCTCGGCCTGCGGCGGCGGCGGTTCATGCGGGCAATGCCGCGTAAAAATCAAAGAGGGCGGTGGGGATATTCTGCCGACTGAGCTTTCGCATATTAGCAAGCGTGAGGCTAAAGAGGGCTGCCGTCTTGCCTGCCAGGTCGCCGTTAAGCAGGACATGAAAATTGAGCTGCCGGAAGAGATCTTCGGCGTCAAAAAATGGCAATGTGAAGTTATCTCCAACGATAACAAAGCGACGTTCATCAAAGAGCTGAAGCTGCGCATTCCGGATGGTGACGTGGTGCCGTTCCGTGCGGGTGGTTATATTCAGATTGAATCGCCGCCGCATCAGATCAACTATGCAGACTTTGATGTGCCGGAGGAGTATCGCGGCGACTGGAATAAATTCAATTTGTTCCGATTCCAGTCGGTGGTGAAAGAGCCATGCGTGCGCGCTTACTCTATGGCGAACTACCCGGAAGAAGAGGGCATTATCATGCTCAACGTCCGTATCGCGACGCCGCCGCCAGGCGTGCCGGACGCGCCGCCGGGGATCATGTCCTCTTATATCTGGTCGCTGAAAGCGGGCGATAAAGTGACGATTTCCGGGCCGTTTGGTGAGTTCTTTGCCAAAGATACCGACGCTGAAATGATATTTATCGGCGGCGGTGCGGGCATGGCGCCGATGCGCTCCCATATCTTCGATCAGCTCAAGCGTCTGCAAAGCAAACGCAAAATCAGCTTCTGGTACGGCGCGCGTTCGCTGCGTGAAATGTTCTATGAAGATGAGTTTGAGCAACTGGCGCGTGAGAATCCGAACTTCACCTTTAACGTGGCGCTCTCCGATCCGCAGCCGGAAGATAACTGGACGGGCTACACGGGCTTTATCCATAACGTACTGCTGGAGAACTACCTGCGTAATCATCCGGCACCTGAAGATTGTGAATTCTATATGTGCGGGCCGCCTATGATGAACGCTGCGGTGATCAAAATGCTTAAAGACCTCGGCGTGGAGGATGAAAACATCATGCTCGACGACTTTGGCGGCTGACGGGAGCGCTTATGTTGACGGTGTTTATCGCCACTTTTGCCATTTTTTTGCTGGTCATTTTTGGCATGTCGCTGGGCTTTATCGTAAAGCGCAAATCTATTCAGGGTAGCTGCGGCGGCATTGCAGCATTAGGGATGGAAAAAGCGTGCAACTGCCCGGAACCCTGCGACGCGCGCAAAAAGCGCATAGAGCGGGAAGCAAAACTGCAAAAATCCAGGATTCTCTGATGGTTCCCGGCGGGTAAAACAGTTCTACCCGCCGGTTTTTGGTGAATGACGCTTGCGTTTATCCCCCCTGTCACTCAAACAGAAATACCGTATTTTGTAGGTCGGGTAAGCGTAGCGCTCCCGACTTTTTCCTTCACACACTTCTGAAAGTAACTGTATACTTATCCAGTTAAATAACTGAGTCAGATGAGTATGCGTAAAGTCATTCATGTCGATATGGATTGCTTCTTTGCCGCCGTTGAGATGCGTGATAATCCGGCCCTGCGCGATATTCCGCTGGCGATTGGCGGCAGCGCGCAGCGGCGCGGCGTTATCAGCACCGCGAACTATCCGGCGCGCAAATATGGCGTACACAGCGCAATGTCCACGGTGATGGCGCTGAAACTCTGCCCTCATCTCACCTTATTGCCAGGCCGTTTCGACGCCTACAAAGAAGCCTCCGGGCATATCCGGGAAATCTTCTCGCGCTACACCACTTTAATCGAGCCGCTTTCGCTGGATGAGGCCTATCTGGACGTCTCCGACAGCCCGCACTGCTACGGTTCCGCTACGCTTATGGCGCGAGAAATTCGTCAGGCGATATCTGATGAACTAAATCTCACTGCTTCAGCAGGCATTGCTCCGGTTAAGTTCCTCGCCAAAATCGCCTCCGATCTCAACAAGCCAAACGGGCAGTACGTGATTACGCCGGATGCCGTGCCAGCCTTTCTGGAAACCCTGCCGCTGAGCAAAATTCCGGGCGTTGGCAAAGTTACCGCAGGCAAGCTCGAAAGCCTCGGGCTACGCACCTGCGCCGACGTGCAGAAAACCGATCTGGCCTCGCTGTTAAAGCGTTTCGGAAAGTTTGGCCGCGTTATCTGGGAGCGCAGCCAGGGAATAGACGAACGCCGGATCAGCAACGATCGGCAGCGGAAATCCGTCGGCGTTGAAAAAACGCTGGCGGAAGATATTCACCACTGGGAAGAGTGCGAAGCCATCATTGAACATCTCTATCAGGAACTGGAAAGCAGACTGAAAAAGGTGAAGCCCGACCTGCTGATCGCGCGCCAGGGCGTGAAGCTTAAATTTAACGACTTCCAGCAAACCACGCAGGAGCACGTCTGGCCTCAGTTAAACAAAGCCGATTTGATAGAGACGGCAAAGAAAACCTGGAATGAACGCCGGGAGGGACGAGGTGTACGGCTGGTGGGATTGCACGTCACGCTGTTGGATCCGCAGCTGGAACGGCAGCTTCTGTTGGGGCTATAAAAAACCTCTCCGAAGAGAGGCGTATTAAATCTATGTAGGGCGGGTGAACGTAGCGCTACCCGCCAGCTTTTAAGCGGTGGATGTCGCTTGCGCTTATCCACCCTACATAAAGAAAAACTTACTTCGCAGGAATCGCTTTCAGCAGCTCGGTCAGCAGAGTCCAGTACTGGCCCACGCTTTCGATATGCACCTGCTCATCCGGGGAGTGAGGACCGGTGATGGTTGGCCCGATAGAAACCATATCCATATCCGGATAAGGTTTTTTGAACAGGCCGCACTCCAGACCCGCATGGATAACCATGATGTTCGGCGTCTTGTTGAACAGCTTCTGATAGGTTTCGCGTACCAGATCCATAACCGGGGATTTCGCATCTGGCTGCCAGCCAGGGTAGCTGCCTTTGGCGACGGTTTGCGCGCCAGCCAGCTGGCCCAGCGATTCCAGCATGTGAACCACATAATCTTTACCGGTATCGATAAGAGAGCGGATCAGGCAGATGATTTCAGCGCTTTCTTCGCCCAGGGTAACCACGCCCACGTTAAGCGAGGTTTCCACCACGCCTTTCACCGCGTCAGAATTACGAATTACGCCGTTTGGCGTGGCGTTCAGCAATTTAACGAAAGTATCGCGGCTCTTTTCGGTCAGCGCAGCCTGGCTTGTGCTGGTGGCTTCAACCAGTACGGTGGTGTTTTTTTCAACCGCGCCCAGTTCGTTTTTCAGAATCGCCAGGAACTTGTCTGCCAGCCCTTTCAGAAGCGCTGCTTTATCAGCAGGAACCGCCAGAATGGCTGAGCCTTCGCGTGGGATGGCGTTGCGCAGCGTCCCGCCGTTAAGGTCGATAAGACGTGCGTCCAGCTCTGCTGCGTGAGCGAACAGGAAACGCGCCAGCAGTTTGTTAGCGTTGCCTAAACCCAGGTGAATTTCTGCACCTGAGTGGCCGCCTTTCAAGCCTTTGATTGTCAGCTTAAAGGTTTCGTAGCCAGCCGGAACGGCTTCGCGTTGCACAGGCAGCGTGGAGATAAAATCAATCCCCCCCGCGCAGCCCATATAGATCTCGCCTTCTTCTTCGGAGTCGGTGTTGATCAGAATATCTGCCTGCAACCAGCCAGCCTGCAGGCCAAACGCGCCGTCCATACCGGCTTCTTCGGTCATGGTCAGCAACACTTCCAGCGGGCCGTGGGCGACCTTATCGTCAGCAAGCACCGCCAGCGCGGAGGCCATACCGATACCGTTATCTGCGCCAAGCGTGGTGCCGCGAGCTTTTACCCACTCGCCATCAATGTAAGGCTGGATAGGATCTTTGGTGAAGTCGTGCACGGTATCGTTGTTTTTCTGCGGCACCATATCGAGGTGAGCCTGCAGTACAACCGCTTTGCGGTTTTCCATGCCTGCGGTGGCAGGCTTGCGAATCAGGATGTTACCGACCTGGTCACGTTCTACGTGCAGCCCTTTTTCTTTTGCCCAGGACAGAATGTGTTCCGCCAGTTGCTCTTCATGATAAGAAGGGTGCGGAATAGAACAGATTTTGGCAAAAATATCCCACAGCGGCTGCGGAGATAATTGAGACAATTCAGACACGTTAGGTCTCCTTGACATCGACTCGGCGAAGATTTTTTTGGCTCACAGGTCACAGGGTTGACCTGTCGGGTGTACATCACAAGCAGGGCTTGCGCGATGGTCTGAGAATACCACTAACTCTTCGGACATGACGACCCAATCCACGTAAAAACCGCCACTTCTGCCAGCAGCACTGGTTTTTAGTGCCTCAGATCTCTATAATCTCGCGCAACCAAAACCCCTTTGAACATTTTTAAGCCGTTAGTAATAGGCCGGGACACTTCACATGAGCGAAAAATACGTTGTCACCTGGGACATGTTGCAGATTCACGCCCGCAAACTGGCCAGCCGTCTGCTGCCTGCCGAACAGTGGAAAGGCATTATTGCCGTTAGCCGTGGTGGTCTGGTTCCGGGCGCGCTGCTGGCGCGTGAACTGGGTATTCGTCATGTTGATACCGTATGTATCTCCAGCTATGACCATGACAACCAGCGTGAGCTGAACGTTATCAAACGTGCTGAAGGCGACGGCGAAGGCTTTATCGTTATCGACGATCTGGTTGATACCGGCGGCACCGCGGTTGCGATTCGCGAGATGTATCCAAAAGCGCATTTCGTCACTATCTTTGCCAAGCCAGCAGGCCAGCCGCTGGTGGATGATTACGTTATCGATATCCCGCAGAACACCTGGATTGAACAGCCATGGGATATGGGCGTGGTATTTGTCCCACCGTTAGCCGGACGCTAATCTCCAAAATTTGCACCAATTTACGCCCGGCACCGCCGGGCGTTTGTGTTATTTGACCAGTGACAGAGTACAATACTGCATTCCTGACGTTTTCATGGAGGCAAAAAAGCGATGTCACAGGCCAACCTTAGTGAAGTTCTTTTTAAACCCCGATTTAAACATCCGGAGACATCGACGTTAATCCGTCGCTCTTTGCACCACGCTACCCCTGATATTCAATCCACGCTGGAAGGGAAATCCGCTCCTCACTGGTATCGCATGGTCAACCGGCTGATGTGGGTCTGGCGTGGCGTCGATCCGCGTGAAATTCTCGATGTGCAGGCGCGGATAGCCTGTTGTAAAGAAGAACGCACGAACGATGAGTTATATGACACCGTTATTGGCTATCGCAACGGTAACTGGATCTACGAGTGGTCGAAGCAGGCGATGCAGTGGCAGCAAAAAGCCAGTCAGGAAACCAGCGAGGCGAAGAGCGGGAGATACTGGCTTCAGGCGGCAAACCTTTACAGTATTGCGGCGTATCCGCACCTGAAAGGCGACGTGCTGGCCGAACAGGCGCAAGTGCTTGCTAACCGGGCTTTTGAAGAAGCAGCCCCGCGTCTTTCCGGAAACCTGCGCGAGCTGGAGTTTCCGGTCACCGGCGGCAGTGCAATTACCGGTTTCCTGCATATGCCAAAGGATTCGGAAGGGCCGTTCCCGACGGTACTGATGTGCGGCGGCCTGGACGCCCTGCAAAGCGACTATTACACCCTGTTTGAAAAATACCTCGCCCCTCAGGGCATCGCGATGTTGACCATCGATATGCCGTCGGTGGGATATTCTTCAAAATGGAAGCTCACCCAGGACTCCAGCCTGCTTCACCAGCACGTGTTAAAAGCGCTGCCGAACGTTCCGTGGGTCGATCATACCCGCGTTGCCGCGTTTGGTTTTCGCTTTGGTGCGAACGTTGCGGTCCGTCTCGCCTACCTTGAAGCGCCCCGTCTTAAAGCTGTCGCCTGTCTTGGTCCGGTGGTGCACAGCCTGCTGAGCGATCCGCAGCGCCAGGCGCAGGTACCGGAAATGTATATTGACGTTCTCGCAAGCCGGCTTGGCATGAACGATGCGTTGGATAGCGCGTTAAGCGTCGAGCTAAATCGTTACTCGTTAAAAACGCAGGGGCTGCTGGGCCGTCGTTGCCCGACGCCCATGCTGTCGGGCTTCTGGGCCAACGATCCGTTTAGCCCGCAGGAAGAGTCGCGTTTAATCACTTCATCATCTGTCGACGGCAAGCTGCTCTCCATCTCTCCAGAGCCGGTGTATAAGAATTTTGACAGGGCTCTGAAAGAAATCACCGGCTGGATCAAACAACGATTACGTTAAATATTTGCTAAATTTTATCGGTTTGGTAAAACAATGGCTTCACAAAAGGAGATCGCAATGACGTTACCGAGTGGACACCCGAAAGGTAGACTGATCAAAAAATTTGCCGCCCTTGGCCCCTATATCCGGGAAGAGCAGTGTGAAGGCAACCGCTTCTTCTTTGATTGCCTGGCAGTTTGCGTCAACGTGAAACCTGCACCTGAGGTGCGTGAGTTCTGGGGCTGGTGGATGGAACTGGAGGCGCAGGAAAAGCAATTTACCTACACCTATCATTTTGGTCTGTTCGACAAAGATGGCAACTGGACGACGAAGGCCTCTAAAGATAAAGAAGTGGACGATAAACTGGAACAAACGCTACGCGGATTCCACGAACGTTTACGCGATCTGTTAAAGACATTGAATATGGATTTAGTGCCTGCTAAAGATTTTTTAGATAAGCCGGTCAAGCTTTCTGCATAAATTAAAAAAGCCCTTCTCAAATTGAGCAGGGCTTTTTTCTAACCGAATGGATCAGAACTGATAAACCATACCTAATGCAACGATGTCGTCGTTATTAATGCCCAGTGGATTATCGCTATCCAGTTGGTTAATTCTGTAATCGACGAACGCTGACATATTTTTATTGAAGTAGTAGGTCAAACCAGCATCAACATACTTCACCAGATCTGCATCGCCAACGCCTTCAATATCTTTTCCTTTCTGCTGCACGTAGCCCAGGGATGGGCGCAGGCCGAAATCAAACTGATATTGTACGACAGCTTCAAAGCTCTGTGTTTTATTAGCAAAGCCACCAGAAATTGGCGTCATATTACGCGTTTCGGAATACATTGAAGCGATATAAATATTATTCGCATCGTATTTCACGCCGGCGGCCCAGGCATCGGCTTTATCGCCTTCGCCACGCGCCTGCAACTGCTGCGCGTCTGTACGGTCAGAGGTGGTGTAGGCACCGCCAACCTGGAAGTCGCTGCCGCCGAAGTCATAAGTTAACGCCGTACCGAAGCCGTCACCGTTCTGCTTAGAAACATCGCGGTTTTCGTTTTTGCCTTGATACTGCAAAGTCAGGTTCAGTCCATCGACCGCGCCGAAGAAGTCGGTGCTACGGAACGTTGCCAGGCCAGAGGCGCGCTTGGTCATAAAGTTATCGGTTCTGGCTGAAGAGTCACCGCCAAATTCCGGGAACATATCGGTCCAGGCTTCTACGTCATATAACGCACCCAGGCTGCGGCCGTAATCGAAAGAGCCGAAATTGGCATATTTAATACCAGCGAAAGCGTAACGTGTTTTCATAGACGAATTGCTTTCGTCTTTATTGCCTGCAAATTCAGCTTCCCATTGACCGTAGCCGGTCAATCGATCGTTAATCTGAGTTTCGCCTTTAAAACCAAAACGCACATAGGTCTGGTCGCCATCTTTACTGGCATCGTCGCTGATGTAATGCATCGCTTTGACTTTGCCGTAAAGATTAAGCTTGTTGCCGTCCTTATTATAAATTTCCGCAGCCTGTGAAGAGGTGGAAGCAACAATACCCATTACCATTAATGCCAGCGTGGTCTTTTTCATTTTTCATCCCAATGTGTTTACGCGCTAATAAACGGGCGACTTCCCGTTAAAAAACGCAGAGAGTTTTATCGTTCGGAGATGAAAGATTTATGACGGTTTAAGATAAAGTTTAAATAAAGCGAATAAAGTTTTTTCGTCATAAATATGTCAAACTTTACCGCTACGCTTAACGATCTGTTCCGTTTTGTCGTCTCTTTTCCTTTAGAGCCTGTTGGCAAGCTGTGTCAGTCCTGCTACAACGTCATCTGGCCTTTAATTTTTCTAATTTCGTTGAAACGGCAGAGAATCATGAGTGACAGCCAGACGCTGGTGGTAAAACTTGGCACCAGCGTATTAACCGGTGGCTCACGCCGCCTGAATCGCGCCCATATCGTTGAGCTGGTGCGCCAGTGCGCGCAACTGCACGCAAGCGGGCATCGTATTGTTATTGTTACCTCCGGGGCAATTGCCGCCGGGCGTGAGCATCTGGGCTATCCCGAGCTTCCGGCAACCATCGCTTCTAAACAACTGCTGGCAGCCGTCGGTCAAAGCCGCTTGATTCAGCTCTGGGAACAGCTCTTTTCTATTTATGGCATTCACGTCGGGCAGATGCTGCTTACCCGCGCCGATATGGAAGACCGCGAGCGCTTCCTCAACGCCCGGGATACGCTCCGGGCGCTGCTTGATAACAATATTGTGCCGATAATTAACGAAAACGATGCGGTGGCAACCGCAGAAATCAAAGTCGGCGATAACGATAACCTCTCAGCGCTGGCCGCTATTCTGGCTGGGGCAGATAAACTGTTGCTGCTGACAGATCAGCAGGGGCTGTACACCGCCGACCCGCGCAACAACCCGGCGGCGGAACTTATCAAAGAAGTCCGCGGCATAGACGATGCGTTACGTGCAGTTGCAGGCGATAGCGTATCTGGCCTCGGAACCGGCGGCATGGGCACCAAACTGCAGGCTGCCGATGTCGCCTGCCGTGCGGGCATCGATGTGATTATCGCTGCGGGCAGCAAACCCGGCGTAATCGGCGATGTGATGGCCGGCACGCCAGTCGGCACGCGTTTTCACGCGCAGCTTTCTCCCCTGGAAAACCG
>DALYUA010000009.1:0-7165 GCA_031993245.1 Buttiauxella sp.
TCAGCCATTCAACGAAACGCCCTGCACAGTGAAAATTGTGCAGGGCGTTTTGCTTTGGGCGAGTCACAAAGGTGACGGGCGCTACTTTTTACGTATCAGTAAAGAACGATCGATAAACTCATGCGTCACCGGATCGTAATAACGAGAAGGCCAGATTAGCCATGGCTCCGTTCCCAGAGCTTTCGCAATAACATATTCGCCTTTGGGCCAGGGGCGAGTTAACGCATTGGCTAAGGTGGCCGAATTTAACCCGGCTTTGCGCGATTCTGCCGCAAGGGATGTTCCCCGTTTGCGAAGGGCTGCAATAATGTCGGCAGGATGCCAGTCCGTCTGTTCTTTATCCATTGTTCTTTCCTATAACAATCTTCTTTCCTGTGCGCTTATGCTTTATTTGGAATTTATAACACACATTTGTTTAATAATTTCCAATAAAAAGTAGCAATGCTCAAATCTGTGTTTTAAAACACAAAACTATATGAAAACTTATGCATAAGCATTGCAGATGAAGAGTGTCAGAGGGGGGTAAGCAATATTTATTGGAAACTTTGCGCGCCATGTAATGGCGCGCAAGATAGGTTATCGATCGCGCTGAACAGCCATATGTGCCAGGGCAATTAAAGCTTCTCTGTGCTCGTTTTCTGGCAAGATGCTGAGGGCCGCGATGGCTTTATCCGCTTCCTGTTCTGCACGAAGACGAGTCCATTCCAGCGAACCGCAAGCGGCCATTGCTTCCAGAACAGGCTGTAGCAGGTGGCGGCCATTACCCTGCTCGATAGCTTCGCGGATCATTTGTGCCTGCTCCGGCGTACCATTTCGCATAGCGTGCAGTAAAGGAAGTGTTGGTTTGCCTTCGTTAAGGTCATCCCCCACGTTTTTACCCAGCGTTTGGCCATCCGCACTGTAGTCCAGTAGATCGTCGATAAGCTGGAAAGCAGTGCCAAGATAGCGCCCATAATCCTGTAAAGCCTGCTCTTGCTCAGCAGTAGCTTCCGCCAAAATTCCTGAGCATTGCGACGCCGCTTCGAACAAACGTGCGGTTTTGCTGTAAATCACACGCATGTAACTTTCTTCGGTGATGTCGGGGTCGTTACAGTTCATCAACTGCAGCACTTCACCTTCAGCGATCACGTTGACCGCTTCGGACATGACTTCGAGAACCTTCAGCGAGCCAAGCTGTGTCATCATCTGGAAGGCTCGGGTGTAGATAAAGTCCCCCACCAGAACGCTTGCCGCATTTCCAAACGCCGCGTTGGCCGTGGCTTTGCCACGACGCATGTCTGATTCATCTACCACATCGTCGTGAAGCAGCGTGGCGGTATGGATAAACTCTATCAATGCGGCAATGTTGATATGCGCGTGGCCCTGATAGCCGAGCGCTCTTGCGGCAAGTACCGCGATCATAGGGCGTATGCGTTTTCCGCCGCCGCTAACGATGTAATAGCCTAACTGATTGATCAGTTGAACATCCGAATTTAACTGTTCAAGGATGACCGCGTTGACACCCGCCATATCTTGCGCGGTTAACTCATTAATTTTTTCTAAATTCATCGCAGAAGTCTGGCTTACAGTCCTGTTTACCACATGTCTATATGGGATAACGTGGAGGTAGGGAAGTGATAATGTAGTACAGATTGTACTTAAAAAACGAGGCAGATAAACGTTGTCTGTGATGTTGCGTTTTTTTTCTACGAGTATGCACAATCGGGCTTGTCAAATGCTCCATGTTTGCGTAATATTCGCGCCCTATTGTGAATATTTATAGCGCCACCTGAAACCAATGTAAGGTGTGTGCGGAAAGCGGAGTTTTATATGTACGCGGTTTTCCAAAGTGGTGGTAAACAACACCGAGTAAGCGAAGGTCAGACCGTTCGCCTGGAAAAGCTGGACATCGCAACTGGCGAGTCTGTTGAGTTCGCAGAAGTTCTGATGATCGCTAATGGCGAAGAAATCAAAATCGGCGTTCCTTTCGTTGATGGCGGCGTAATCAAGGCTGAAGTTGTTGCTCATGGTCGTGGCGAGAAAATTAAAATCGTTAAGTTTCGTCGTCGTAAACACTACCGTAAGCAGCAAGGTCATCGTCAGTGGTTCACTGATGTGAAAATCACTGGTATCAACGCTTAATACAGAGGAGCAGATTAAATGGCACATAAAAAGGCTGGCGGCTCAACTCGTAACGGTCGCGATTCCGAAGCTAAACGTCTGGGCGTAAAACGTTTCGGCGGTGAAGCAGTTCTGGCAGGCAGCATTATCGTTCGTCAACGTGGTACTAAATTCCACGCTGGTAGCAACGTAGGTTGCGGCAAAGATCACACTCTGTTCGCTTTGACTGACGGTAAAGTTAAGTTCGAAGTTAAAGGCCCGAAAAACCGTAAGTTCATCAGCATCGTTGCTGAATAAGTTTTTCGCGTCCCGGTAACGGATTGAAGCCCCGCAACACGTTGCGGGGCTTTTTACATTCTGAGCCCGGTGAATTAATGCGGTACCAGGGAACTTCAGTATGAAACAGCAGGCGGGGATCGGCATTCTTTTGGCATTAACCACGGCTGTTTGCTGGGGAGCTTTGCCAATCGCAATGAAGCAGGTGCTGACGGTCATGGAGCCGCCAACCGTGGTCTTTTACCGCTTCCTGATGGCAAGTATTGGCCTGGGTTCAATTCTCGCCCTGCGCGGTAAGCTGCCTCCGATGCGCATTTTCCGCAAGCCGCGTTGGCTGGGACTGTTGGCGATCGCCACGGGGGGTCTGTTCGGTAACTTCCTGCTGTTTAGTTCTTCCCTGCAGTACCTGAGCCCAACGGCTTCTCAGGTTATCGGCCAGCTCTCTCCAGTGGGGATGATGGTGGCAAGCGTGGTGGTGCTGAAAGAGAAAATGCGCGGCACGCAGGTCATTGGCGCCATGATGCTGCTTTGCGGGCTGGTGATGTTCTTTAACACCAGTCTGATAGAAATTTTTACCCGTCTGACGGATTACACCCTTGGGGTGATTTTCGGCGTTCTGGCGGCGACGGTGTGGGTCAGCTATGGCGTAGCGCAGAAGGTGTTATTACGCCGTCTGGCCTCGCAACAGATCCTCTTTTTGCTGTACACTTTGTGTACTGTTGCATTATTGCCTTTAGCGCAGTTGAATATGATTTTTCAGCTTAGCGGATGGCAACTGGCATGTTTAATTTTCTGCGGCCTGAATACGCTGGTTGGGTATGGGGCGCTGGCAGAAGCAATGGCCCGGTGGCAGGCGGCGCAGGTTAGCGCGTTTATTACGCTGACGCCGCTGTTTACCTTGCTGTTTTCAGATTTATTAGCGTTAGCCTGGCCCGATTTCTTCGCCATGCCGTTGCTTAACCTCGTAGGTTATGCCGGCGCGTTTGTCGTGGTTGCGGGCGCTATGTATTCCGCCATTGGTCACCGTCTTTGGGGACGCTGGCACAAAACCGAAGCTGTCCCAGTACAACGTTCGGGCGAATGATTTACGGAGAAGTGAAATGAAGTTTGTTGATGAAGCAACGATCCTGGTCGTAGCAGGTGATGGCGGTAACGGCTGCGTTAGCTTCCGTCGTGAAAAATATATCCCAAGGGGTGGCCCGGACGGCGGTGATGGTGGTGATGGTGGTGATGTCTGGCTGGAAGCTGATGAAAACCTTAATACCCTAATCGATTACCGTTTCGAGAAATCCTTCCGCGCAGAACGTGGCCAGAACGGGCAGAGCCGTGACTGTACCGGCAAACGCGGTAAAGACGTAACGGTTAAGGTGCCTGTAGGTACGCGTGTTATCGATCAGGGCACCGGCGAGACAATGGGTGACATGACGCAGCATGGCCAGAAATTAATGGTCGCTAAAGGCGGCTGGCACGGTCTGGGCAACACCCGTTTCAAATCATCCGTTAACCGTACCCCGCGTCAAAAAACTATGGGTACGCCGGGTGAAAAGCGCGATTTGCAGCTTGAACTGATGCTGCTGGCTGACGTTGGCATGCTGGGCCTGCCGAATGCGGGTAAATCCACCTTCATTCGTTCCGTCTCTGCAGCAAAACCAAAAGTTGCTGATTATCCGTTTACCACCCTGGTGCCAAGCCTGGGTGTGGTACGCATGGATAATGAAAAAAGCTTTGTGGTTGCCGATATCCCTGGCCTGATTGAAGGCGCTGCCGAAGGCGCGGGTCTGGGGATTCGTTTCCTGAAGCATCTTGAGCGCTGTCGCGTATTGCTTCACCTCATTGATATTGCGCCAATCGACGAGTCAGATCCGGTTGAGAACGCCCGTATTATTATCGGTGAACTGGAAAAATACAGCGAGAAGCTGGCTGAGAAGCCGCGCTGGCTGGTGTTCAACAAAGTCGATTTGATGAGCCAGGAAGAAGCCGAAGCGCGCGCTAAAGAAATTGCGGCGGCGATGGGTTGGGAAGATAAGTTCTATCTTATTTCCGCCGTTAATCGCGAAGGCGTCAACGCGCTGTGCTGGGATGTGATGGACTTTATCATCGCTAATCCGAAAGTCAGTGAAGTCGTACCAGTGGTGCCTGAGAAGGTTGAGTTCATGTGGGACGACTACCACCAGCAGCAGCTTGACGCTGCGGAAGCTGAAGAAGACGATGACTGGGATGACGACTGGGATGAAGATGACGACGAAGGCGTCGAAATCATTTATCAGAAGTAATCAGAACAGCGTGAGGGGGCCGGTTATTCCGGCCCTTTTTTATTGGATATTTGTCGGCAGCCAGCAGCAGGCGTTAAGTCCGGTGCATTCGCTGCGATTATCCAGCGTAAGCTTCCCATGGTGTAGTTGAACGATGCGCAGGACAATGTTTAAACCAAGTCCGCTGCCGCCGTAGCGCTGGTCCATACGTCGAAAAGGCTCGGTGAGCGTCTGGCGATGCTCCTCGTCAATGCCGGGGCCCTGATCTAATACCGCCAGCACTGTTCCCGCATCCTGTGGCGTCAGGGAGACGGTAATCACACTTTTCTCCGGGCCGTAACGGGAGGCATTTTCAAGCAGGTTGCGCAGCATCAGGCGTAACAATACCGCATCTCCCTGTACCGAATCGGTGCTTTCCTGCGGCCATTCGATGGATTGTTCCCGCAGCGCCATCATCTCATCCATTTCCATTTTCAGCGGCGCAATAATGTCACGGGTCCATGTCAGCGTGCTGTAGTGCCCGCTTGCCAGTGCCTGACCTGCTCTAGATAACATCAACAGTTGTTCGATGGTGTGCATCAATTGATCGATGCGATCCAGGAGCATGGGCGCCTGCGGATTACCTGAGTTCGCCATCAGCTCCAGATGCAGCCTGAGGCCCGCCAGCGGCGTGCGCAACTCATGGGCGGCATCGGCGGTAAACAGGCGTTCCTGTTGAATTGTATGATCCAGACGACCCAGCAGCTGATTTAACGAGTTTGTCACAGCCACCATCTCTTCCATGTCGGAATACATCGGCACAGGAGAGAGGTTATCTGCAGAACGGTTGGCAAGGCTTGTGCGCAGACGGTTTAAAGGACGCGTAATCCAGGTGATGGCCCAGAAAGAGAAGAACAGCGTAAAGCCAATCATTACCAGCGAAGGAACCAGCAGCGAAGCTATAGCCTCACGGATCTCTTTCTCAACGTGCTGGTTACGTGATTTGGCAGAAAGCGTTTCGTTTACCAGAAAACCGATTTGCTCCCGGCTTTCATGCCATAGCCATAAAACGCTGACTAATTGAAAAAATAAGAGAATTAGCGCAAGAAGAACCATTAACCGCCGACGCATGCTGTTCATGGACGACTTTCCAGGCGGTAGCCAACGCCGCGCACGGTTTTGATCCGCTCTTTACCTAATTTGCGGCGCAGGTTGTGGATGTGCACCTCAAGCGTGTTCGAACCGGGATCGTCCTGCCAGCTATAAATATCCTGCTGCAGCGTTTCGCGATGAACTGTCTGTCCGATGCGCATCATCAAACGCGTGAGGAGGGCGAATTCTTTCGGCGTGATTTCCAGCGGCTGGTCCTGCAGCAAAACCTGCTGGGTTTGCAAGTTGAGCGTCAGATCATCCTGCTGTAAAAGATTATCGCTGTGTCCCTGATAGCGGCGGATTAACGCCCGCGCACGGGCCTGAAGTTCCGCCAGCGCAAAGGGCTTAACCAGATAGTCGTCAGCGCCGGAATCCAGCCCTTTGACCCGGTCTTCAAGCGCATCGCGTGCGGTCAGGATCAATACGGGGTTGCTTACGCCACGGCGACGCCACTGGCTCAGCAGCGTCGCGCCATCTTTATCCGGCAGGCCGAGATCCAGAATAACCAGGCTGTATTCGCCGCTTTGTACTAACGCGTCAGCCTCGGCGGCAGTAGCGGCGCAATCCAGCGCGTAGCCTTCATTACCCAGCGCTTGCGCCAGGCCTTCCTGTAACAGTAAATCGTCTTCAACAATCAGCAATTTCATGCTTAGTTATTCTGGTAGATATCCTTATAGAGTCGACTTTCGAAGCGCACTAACGGGATACGACGGTTACGTTGATCGGCAGGCTCTACGGCGTAGCCGGATAAATACTGCACAAAGGCCATCCGCTGACCGCTGGCCGTGGTGATAAAACCGGCCAGGTTATATACCCCCTGCAGGGAACCTGTTTTCGCGGACACTTTACCATCCACGCCTGCGGCATGCAGGCCAGCACGATACTGGAGCGAGCCATCGTAACCGGCTAAGGGCAGCATTGAGATAAAGTTTAGCTGCGTGTCGTTTTGCGCGATGTATTGCAGCACCTGCATCATGGTGGCCGGCGAAATTAAGTTATGGCGGGATAAACCCGAGCCGTCCACCAGAATAGTATTGCCTAAATTAACGCCGGCTTTCTGGCTTAAGATCTGACGTACTGCATCTGCACCTGCGCGCCAGGTGCCCGGCACGCCAAACCGATTATGGCCGATGGTGCGGAAAACGGTATCGGCAATCATGTTGTCCGATTTTTTGAGCATGATTTTTAGCAGGTCATGCAATGGGGCTGATGCTTTACTGGCGATAACCGTGCCCGGCGTTTTCACCTGGGTTTGACGTAATAATGTGCCGCTATAGGTGATGCCTGCCTCTTTTAGTTCAGCCTTAAGGATTGCGCCTGCGTAGCTGGCACCGTCCTGAATAGCAAACGCCAGTGGAAGCGGATCAGCTCGTTGCGTCATGCAGCCCGTAAGGGTAAAGCGGTTA
>DALYUA010000009.1:7175-21389 GCA_031993245.1 Buttiauxella sp.
ACCTTTGGCGAGGGTTCTTACCTGGCTGTTCATCAGCACCGGGTAATAGGATGCGATACGAATAAATGCCATGTCGTCCGGTTTTGGGGCGCTGTAGAGTGAAATGGAGAAGCAGTTACGATCAACAATAGCTGCCGCCGGCGGCGCGCTGAAGCATTGGGTCATGTCATTCCATGGCCAGCCGGGCGCTTTATCGTGGCTGGCAAACACGGAAGTGTCGATCAGCACATTTCCCTGAATCTGCTGGACGCCGGACTTTTCCAGCACTGCTACCATATTACGAATATCCTGACGTTTTAGCGTCGGATCGCCGCCAAATCGCGCTACAAGGTCGCCATTTAGCACGCCATTGCTCACCTGAGCATGGCTTTCAAGGGTAGTGGTAAAGCGGAAATCTGGCCCGAGCTGCAGCAGCGCCGCCAGCGCGGTAATCACTTTTTGTGTACTGGCAGGCAGGGCCATCTGCTGACTGTGATAGTCAATCGTCGGAGACTGAGCACCAACCTTCTGCACCATCAGCGCCAGGTTCGCCCCATCGGGTAACTGGGAAGTGTACTCTTCAACGTTGGCGGCCTGAACGTTCAATACCATTGCACTGGTCAATCCAATGACAAATCTAAAAAATCGCATAATCTCGCGGTAACACCCTGGAAACGTGCAGCCATACTACGGTGCATCGCGGTGCAAAGTAAACGATGACCCTTGTGGAACTCCAGGGTAAAATACGTATCAAATTGAAAACCGTTCCTGGCCTGGGGCTTTGCTCCGGGTCAGTTTTCTTTTATTTGTTGTCAGGCGAACGCTCTGGCTATGCTCTTAAGTCAGCACATCTGAAGGCCGTGCTGAACAGGACAGTTTTTAAGAGGTATAACAAATGCAACCTATTCCGATGACCTTACGTGGCGCAGAAAGATTACGCGAAGAGCTCGACTTCCTGAAGTCGGTTCGTCGCCCGGAAATCATTGCCGCAATTGCCGATGCTCGTGAGCATGGCGACCTGAAAGAAAATGCTGAATATCACGCGGCACGCGAGCAGCAGGGCTTCTGCGAAGGCCGTATTCAGGATATTGAAGCCAAGTTATCTAACGCCCAGGTTATTGATGTCACCAAAATGCCTAACAATGGCCGTGTGATTTTTGGCGCCACGGTGACCGTGCTGAATCTTGAGAACGATGAAGAGCAGGCTTATCGCATTGTGGGCGATGATGAGGCTGATTTTAAACAGAATCTTATTTCCGTTAACTCGCCTATCGCTCGCGGTCTGGTGGGGAAAGAGCAGGATGACGTTGTGGTGATCCGTACACCGGGCGGTGATGTCGAGTTTGAGATCGTCAAGGTGGAGTATTTATAATTTCTGCTAAGTTGATTGCCGGCGTGGCGTATTGTAAAGAAAGGAAAAAGGCCGCATAGCGGCCTTTTATCAGCTAACAGAGCGTGGCATTTTGCTCACTCTACGCTTATTTTGGCAGAGAAATTTTACGCTCTTTAGACGGGCGATAAAGCACCAGCGTTTTACCGATGACCTGTACATTACAGGCGCCGGTTTCCCGCACGATGGCATCCACTATCAGGGTTTTTGTCTCACGATCTTCCGTTGCGACTTTGACCTTGATTAACTCATGGTGCCCAAGTGCTTGTTCAATCTCGGCCAGTACCCCTTCGGTCAAACCATTATTGCCAAGCATTACTACCGGCTTGAGTGGATGAGCAAGACCTTTCAGGTGCTGTTTTTGTTTAGTACTCAGATTCATCGTATTATTTGCTTACGTTGGGATTGAAAACGGTTCATTCTACCGCCATCTCCAGTGTATCGCCAAATCGGCTGTGCTGATTTTTTAACAGTCTGCCACTCACGATGAACAAAGTTGGAAATTGAGATGACAGGTAAAAAGCGTTCTGCCAGCTCCAGTCGCTGGCTGCAGGAACACTTTAGCGATAAATATGTACTTCAGGCACAGAAAAAGGGGTTGCGTTCCCGTGCCTGGTTTAAACTTGATGAAATACAGCAAAGTGACAAACTTTTTAAGCCAGGTATGACGGTTGTCGATCTTGGCGCTGCTCCCGGAGGATGGTCACAGTACGTTGTGACAGAGATCGGGAATCAAGGGCGAATCATTGCTTGCGATCTTTTACCAATGGATCCTATCGTTGGTGTGGACTTCCTTCAGGGCGATTTTCGTGATGAATTAGTCGTTAAGGCCCTGTTGGATCGTGTTGGTGACAGTAAAGTTCAGGTTGTCATGTCAGATATGGCACCAAACATGAGCGGGACACCGGCAGTAGATATTCCTCGCGCTATGTATCTGGTAGAACTGGCACTGGAAATGTGCCGTGACGTTTTGGCGCCGGGCGGAAGTTTTGTAGTGAAAGTGTTTCAAGGCGAAGGTTTCGATGAATACCTGCGAGAAATTCGCTCCCTGTTTACGAAGGTTAAAGTACGTAAACCGGACTCTTCTCGTGCCCGCTCACGTGAAGTGTACATTGTAGCGACCGGGCGCAAATTATAGTACCCTGACGCTGTTTGTTAACACAGTTGTAATATGAGGTTAATCCCTTGAGTGACATGGCGAAAAACCTAATACTCTGGCTGGTCATCGCGGTTGTGCTGATGTCTGTATTCCAGAGCTTTGGGCCCAGCGAGTCAAACGGCCGTAGGGTGGATTACTCCACTTTCCTGTCTGAAGTAAATCAGGACCAGGTTCGCGAAGCGCGTATCAATGGACGTGAAATCAACGTTACCAAGAAAGATAGTAACCGATACACGACTTACATCCCCGTTAACGATCCCAAGCTGCTTGATAATCTGCTGACCAAGAACGTTAAAGTGGTAGGCGAGCCGCCTGAAGAGCCGAGCTTGCTGGCTTCTATCTTTATTTCCTGGTTCCCGATGCTGTTGTTGATTGGGGTCTGGATCTTCTTTATGCGCCAGATGCAGGGCGGCGGTGGCAAAGGTGCCATGTCGTTCGGTAAGAGCAAGGCGCGTATGCTCACCGAAGACCAAATCAAAACCACCTTTGCCGACGTTGCAGGCTGTGACGAAGCAAAAGAAGAGGTAGCTGAGCTGGTTGAGTACCTTCGTGAGCCGAGCCGTTTCCAGAAGCTGGGCGGCAAAATCCCGAAAGGCGTGCTGATGGTTGGCCCTCCGGGTACCGGTAAAACCCTGCTGGCTAAAGCCATCGCAGGTGAAGCGAAAGTGCCATTCTTTACTATCTCCGGTTCTGACTTCGTGGAAATGTTCGTCGGCGTGGGCGCATCCCGTGTGCGTGATATGTTCGAACAGGCGAAGAAGGCCGCACCATGCATCATCTTCATCGATGAAATCGACGCCGTAGGCCGTCAGCGTGGCGCAGGTCTGGGCGGTGGTCACGATGAACGTGAGCAGACGCTGAACCAGATGCTGGTCGAGATGGATGGCTTTGAAGGCAACGAAGGTATCATCGTTATCGCCGCGACTAACCGTCCGGACGTGCTTGACCCGGCATTGCTGCGTCCAGGCCGTTTCGACCGTCAGGTTGTGGTTGGTCTGCCAGACGTTCGTGGTCGTGAGCAAATCCTGAAAGTGCATATGCGCCGTGTGCCACTGGCACCTGATATCGATGCGGCAATCATTGCCCGCGGTACGCCAGGTTTCTCCGGTGCGGATTTGGCAAACCTCGTGAACGAAGCTGCGCTGTTTGCTGCCCGTGGCAATAAACGTGTAGTCTCCATGGTTGAATTCGAAAAAGCGAAAGACAAAATCATGATGGGTGCGGAACGTCGCTCCATGGTGATGACAGAAGCGCAGAAAGAGTCCACCGCTTATCACGAAGCAGGTCACGCCATTATCGGTCGCCTGGTGCCGGAACACGATCCGGTGCATAAAGTAACGATTATTCCGCGCGGCCGTGCGCTTGGTGTAACCTTCTTCCTGCCGGAGGGCGATGCAATCAGCGCCAGCCGTCAGAAGCTGGAAAGCCAGATTTCAACACTTTACGGCGGCCGTCTGGCGGAAGAGATCATCTACGGTGCGGAACATGTTTCTACCGGGGCGTCTAACGACATTAAAGTCGCGACTAACCTGGCGCGTAATATGGTCACTCAGTGGGGCTTCTCCGAAAAACTTGGTCCGCTGCTGTATGCGGAAGAAGAGGGCGAAGTATTCCTGGGTCGTTCCGTAGCAAAAGCTAAACATATGTCCGATGAGACCGCACGTATCATCGATCAGGAAGTGAAGCTGTTGATCGAGCGTAACTATGCTCGTGCTCGCCAGCTCCTGAATGAAAACATGGATATTCTTCACACCATGAAAGACGCACTGATGAAGTATGAAACCATCGATGCGCCGCAGATTGACGATCTGATGGCTCGCCGCGATGTGCGTCCGCCAGCGGGTTGGGATGAATCGAATAACGGCAACAACAATTCTGATAACAACGGTACACCGCGTGCACCGCGTCCGGTCGATGAGCCGCGTACGCCGAATCCTGGTAACACTATGTCAGAACAGTTGGGCGATAAGTAAGCCGAGTCCGACCTATGTTTTGCAGTAAGTAATCCAAACCCCGGGCTGGCCCCGGGGTTTTTGTTTTTGTTTTTGTTTTTGTCTTAACCAAAGCCTGTTCAGAGGAACTTTGATGAAACTCACCGCCCAGGGCACCGCGCTCGATCTCTCCCATCCTCATGTTATGGGGATTTTAAACGTTACGCCGGATTCGTTTTCCGATGGAGGAAAACATAACTCGCTGATTGAGGCGGTAAAACATGCCAATGCGATGATTAACGCCGGGGCGACAATTATTGATATCGGGGGAGAGTCCACGCGTCCGGGGGCGGCTGAGGTAAGCGTGGAGGATGAACTGGCGCGAGTGATCCCAGTCGTTGAGGCGATTGCGCAGCGGTTCGAAGTATGGATCTCTATTGATACGTCCAAGCCTGAAGTGATTCGCGAGTCGGCACGCGTCGGAGCACATATCATCAATGATATTCGTTCACTGACTGAACCGGGTGCGCTGGAAGCCGCCGCCGAAACAGGATTGCCTGTTTGTCTGATGCACATGCAGGGAAACCCTAAAAATATGCAGCAGGCTCCACATTATGCCGATGTTTTCGAAGAGGTTAATCGCTTCTTTGTTGAGCATATCGTCCGCTGCGAGGCGGCAGGCATTGCAAAAGAAAAATTGTTGCTCGACCCGGGCTTCGGTTTCGGTAAAAATCTCAGCCATAATTACCAACTTCTTGCCCGACTTTCAGAATTCCATCACTTTGGCTTGCCGCTGCTGGTTGGAATGTCGCGTAAATCAATGGTTGGCCAGCTGCTTAACGTCGGGCCGGATCAGCGCCTGAGTGGCAGTCTAGCTTGCGCTGTCGTTGCGGCAATGCAGGGGGCGCATATCATCCGAGTTCACGACGTGAAAGAAACCGTAGAAGCTATGCGCGTGGTTGAAGCCACACTTTCAGCGAAGGAAAAAAAACGCTATGAGTAACCGTAAATATTTTGGCACCGATGGAATTCGTGGACGCGTCGGCGATAGTCCAATCACACCTGATTTTGTTCTGAAGCTGGGCTGGGCGGCAGGCAAAGTTCTGGCCCGTCACGGATCGCGTAAAATCATCATCGGAAAAGACACGCGCATTTCCGGCTATATGCTGGAATCTGCCCTTGAAGCCGGGCTGGCCGCAGCCGGGCTATCTGCATCTTTTACCGGCCCGATGCCAACGCCTGCTGTGGCGTATCTGACACGAGCATTTCGCGCTGAAGCTGGCATCGTTATCTCTGCTTCACACAATCCTTTTTACGATAACGGGATTAAATTCTTTTCCATCGATGGCACCAAACTGCCAGACGAAGTGGAAGAAGCCATCGAAGCTGAAATGGAAAAAGAGATCACCTGCGTAGATTCCGCCGAACTGGGTAAAGCCAGCCGCATCGTTGATGCTGCAGGGCGCTATATTGAATTCTGTAAAGGAACTTTCCCGAACGAGCTGAGCCTGAACGGGCTAAAAATCGTTGTGGACTGCGCCAACGGAGCAACCTACCACATCGCGCCAAACGTTTTACGTGAGCTGGGCGCAAACGTTATTACCGTGGGCTGTGAGCCTGACGGCGTCAATATCAACGAAAAATGCGGTGCAACAGACGTTCGCATGTTGCAGGAGAAGGTGCTGGCAGAAAAGGCCGATCTCGGTATCGCATTTGACGGCGATGGCGATCGCGTCATCATGGTTGATAACCAGGGCCTTAAAGTAGACGGCGATCAGATCCTTTACATTATCGCTCGTGAAGGGCTGCGGCAGGGCCAGTTGCGCGGTGGCGCGGTTGGTACCCTGATGAGTAACATGGGGCTTGAGCTGGCGCTTAAACAGCTTGGTATCCCGTTTGCGCGTGCCAAAGTCGGCGACCGCTACGTGCTGGAAAAATTGCAGGAAAAGGGCTGGAGAATTGGTGCGGAAAACTCCGGCCATATCATTCTGCTTGATAAGACTACTACCGGTGACGGTATCGTTGCAGGTTTGCAAGTGCTTACAGCTATGGTTCGCAATCATATGAGTCTGCACGACCTTTGCAGCGGAATGAAATTATTCCCGCAGATTCTGGTGAACGTGCGCTTTAAAGCAGGCAGCGGCGATCCGCTGGAACATGACAGCGTGAAAAAAGTGACCGCTGAAGTGGAAGAGGCGCTGGGTAATCGTGGGCGCGTTTTGCTACGTAAATCCGGTACTGAACCATTAATTCGTGTGATGGTGGAAGGCGAAGATAATGCGCTGGTGACGGAATACGCCAATCGTATCGCGGATGCGGTCAAATCTGTTTAATAGCACAGAGCGAGATTGAACAAAAAGGCGGCGTCTGCCGCCTGTTTTGTAAGCAAAAATTGGTGCGTTGCTGTTTTTTTCTGCAATCGGTGCAATGTTAAGAAATTGCCCTTGCGCACCAGTGCTGCTTTGGTTAGTATTCTCACCCGCTTCAGTGGGTAAACACAAACTTGCCCGCTTACTGGTTTGAAGCTCAAGGTATGCGGTAACCCCGCAAGGAACAGGTTGATTATGTACGAAGCTCTTTTGGTAGTTTTCCTTATTGTAGCCCTGGGACTTGTAGGTCTTATCATGCTACAGCAAGGTAAAGGCGCTGATATGGGAGCCTCCTTCGGTGCAGGCGCCTCCGGAACGTTATTTGGATCAAGCGGTTCAGGTAACTTCATGACCCGCATGACCGCGGTGTTAGCGACGCTGTTCTTCATCATCAGTCTGGTGCTGGGTAATATCAACAGCAACAAAACCAGTAAAGGAAGTGAGTGGGATAATTTGAGTCAGCCAGCGAAATCTGAGCAGACAACGCCAGCGGCACCTACCAGGCCAACCAGCGATATCCCGCAGTAATAAGCAGTAAGCTTCTGTACGGCAGATTTGATAGCCGTACGCAAAGTGCCGAGGTGGTGGAATTGGTAGACACGCTACCTTGAGGTGGTAGTGCCCGATTGGGCTTACGGGTTCAAGTCCCGTCCTCGGTACCAAATCCCAGCAATTCTTGCATTTATTGCAATTCTGGCGTAGTATTTGCCACGTTTTCGGACGCGGGGTGGAGCAGCCTGGTAGCTCGTCGGGCTCATAACCCGAAGGTCGTCGGTTCAAATCCGGCCCCCGCAACCACTTTCCCTGAGAGTTCTTTTTCAAATATACTGTGAGCCATTCGGTGCCTCGCGAAGAATTTAGAAAAAAATTCTCTGGACGGTGTCCGGGCCGCAATTGCGGCATACAGGGTTCAGTTATATAAAGCCCCGATTTATCGGGGTTTTTTGTTATCTGACTTTAGAATAACTGGGCTATATGCCCTTTTTTTATGTCTTGGGGGTGGGCTTGTCCACATTAGAGCAAAAATTAACAGAGATGATTACAGCACCTGTCGAAGCACTGGGCTACGAACTGGTGGGTATCGAATTCATTCGTGGTCGCCAATCTACGCTGCGCATCTATATTGATAGTGAAGACGGCATCAATGTTGATGATTGCGCTGATGTCAGTCACCAGGTCAGTGCAGTGTTAGACGTCGAAGATCCTATCACTGTGGCCTATAACCTTGAAGTTTCCTCACCTGGCCTCGATCGACCAATGTTTATTGCAGACCATTACGTTCGCTATACTGGCGAAGAAGTGAGCATTGTGTTGCGTATGGCCGTGCAAAACCGTCGCAAATGGCAGGGTATTATCAAAGCCGTTGAGGGTGAGATGATCACGGTCACGGTCGAAGGCAAAGACGAAGTGTTCGCACTGAGCAACATCCAGAAAGCGAACCTGGTACCCCACTTTTAATAGTTTGGATTGAGGTGAAAACCCAGGATGAACAAAGAAATTTTGGCTGTTGTAGAAGCAGTTTCCAACGAAAAGTCTCTCCCACGCGAGAAGATTTTCGAAGCGCTGGAAAGTGCGCTGGCAACAGCGACGAAGAAAAAATATGAGCAAGAGATTGATGTTCGTGTGAGCATCGATCGTAAAAGTGGTGACTTTGATACTTTCCGCCGCTGGGTCATTGTAGAAGAAGTGACGCAGCCGACGCGTGAAATCACCCTTGATGCCGCTCAATTCGAAAACCCTGAGCTGAACGTAGGCGAATATGTTGAAGACCAGATTGAATCTGTAACCTTCGACCGCATCACGACGCAAACGGCTAAGCAAGTTATCGTTCAAAAGGTTCGTGAAGCTGAACGTGCGATGGTTGTGGACCAGTTCCGTGAGCATGAAGGCGAGATTATCACCGGTGTCGTGAAGAAAGTTAACCGTGATAATATTTCGCTCGAAGTTCGACCTGTCGATGGTTCTAACACCAGCGCTGAAGCCGTCATCATTCGTGAAGATATGCTGCCACGCGAAAACTTCCGCCCGGGCGACCGTATTCGCGGCGTGCTTTATGCCGTACGTCCTGAAGCTCGTGGCGCGCAGCTGTTCGTTAGCCGTTCCAAACCGGAAATGCTGATTGAACTGTTCCGTATTGAAGTGCCAGAAATCGGCGAAGAAGTCATTGAAATTAAGGCCGCTGCCCGCGATCCGGGTTCTCGTGCGAAAATCGCCGTGAAGACCAATGACAAACGTATCGATCCGGTTGGTGCTTGTGTCGGTATGCGCGGCGCGCGCGTACAGGCAGTTTCCACTGAGTTGGGTGGCGAGCGTATTGATATCGTGCTGTGGGACGACAACCCGGCGCAGTTTGTTATCAACGCGATGGCCCCTGCTGATGTGGCTTCCATTGTGGTTGATGAAGACAAACACACGATGGATATCGCGGTAGAGGCAGGCAATCTGGCGCAGGCGATTGGCCGTAACGGTCAAAACGTGCGTCTGGCTGCACAGCTAAGCGGCTGGGAACTCAACGTGATGACCGTTGACGATCTGCAGGCTAAGCACCAGGCTGAAGCACATGCGGCCATTGATACCTTTACCAAATACCTCGACATTGACGAGGATTTCGCCACTGTGTTGGTTGAAGAAGGTTTCTCAACGCTTGAAGAACTGGCTTACGTGCCAATGAAAGAGCTGTTGGAAGTCGACGGCCTTGATGAAGACACAGTGGAAGCATTACGCGATCGCGCTAAAAACGCCCTCACCACTCTGGCGCTTGCTCAGGAAGAGAGCCTTGGCGACAACAAACCTCAAGAGGATCTGTTGAACCTTGAAGGTATGGACCGCACGCTGGCCTTTAAGCTGGCCTCACGTGGAGTGAGCTCGCTGGAAGAACTGGCTGAGCAAGGTGTCGATGACCTGTCAGATATTGAAGGTTTAACCAACGAGAAAGCCGGTGAATTAATCATGGCAGCTCGCAATATTTGTTGGTTTGGCGGCGAAGCGTAATAAACTGTAGCAGGAAGGAACAGCATGACAGATGTAACCGTAAAAGCGCTGGCCGCAGAGATTCAGACCTCCGTGGACCGCCTGGTACAGCAATTTGCTGATGCAGGGATCCCGAAGTCTGCTGATGATTCTGTTTCCGCGCAAGAGAAGCAAACCCTGCTGGCGCACCTGAATCGTGAGCACGGTTCAGCACCAGATAAGTTGACATTACAGCGCAAAACGCGCAGTACTTTAAACATTCCAGGTACCGGTGGGAAAAGTAAATCGGTACAAATCGAAGTCCGCAAGAAGCGCACCTTTGTGAAACGTGATCCGCAAGAGGCTGAACGTCTCGCAGCGGTTGAGCAGGCGCAGCGTGAAGCGGAAGAGCAAGCCCAACGTGAGGCGCAGGAAGCTGCCAATCGCCAGGCGCAAGAAAAAGCTAAGCGTGAAGCTGAAGAAAAAGCTAAGCGTGAAGCCGCTGATAAAGCGAAACGTGAAGCTGCGGAAAAAGACAAAGTGAGCAATCAACAATCTGACGATATGACGAAAACCGCCCAGGCCGATAAAGCCCGCCGCGAAGCAGAAGCTGCTGAGCTTAAGCGCAAAGCGGAAGAAGAAGCCCGTCGCAAACTAGAAGAAGATGCCCGTCGTGTAGCGGAAGAAGCCCGTAAAATGGCTGAAGCTAACGCAGGCGTCTGGACGGAAGAAGAAAAAGTGGAAGACGACAAAACTGATTACCACGTAACCACTTCTGAACATGCTCGCCAGGCAGAAGACGAAAACGACCGTCAGGTTGAAGCCGGCCGTACCCGTGCTCGTACTACTGCTACTAAAGCACCTCGCCAGAAAAAAGGCGGCAAGCACGGCGAATCCAAAGCTGACCGCGAAGAAGCGCGTGCAGCGGTTCGCGGTGGCAAAGGCAAGCGTAAACCTAGCACCCTGCAACAGGGCTTCAACAAGCCTGCGCAGGCGGTTAACCGTGACGTTGTCATCGGCGAAACCGTTACCGTTGCAGAACTGGCTAACAAAATGGCCGTTAAAGGTTCTCAGGTCATCAAAGCGATGATGAAACTGGGCGCTATGGCGACCATCAACCAGGTCATCGATCAGGAAACCGCACAGCTGGTTGCCGAAGAGATGGGCCACAAAGTCATCCTGCGTCGTGAAAACGAGCTGGAAGAGGCGCTGATGAGCGACCGTGACACCGATGCAGCAGCTGAATCGCGCGCGCCGGTTGTGACTATCATGGGTCACGTTGACCACGGTAAAACCTCTCTGCTTGACTACATTCGTTCTACTAAAGTGGCGTCCGGCGAAGCGGGTGGTATTACCCAGCACATCGGCGCATACCACGTTGAAACTGACAACGGGATGATCACCTTCCTGGATACCCCGGGCCACGCAGCCTTTACCTCTATGCGTGCTCGTGGTGCTCAGGCAACGGATATCGTGGTTCTGGTTGTTGCAGCGGACGATGGCGTAATGCCGCAAACTATCGAAGCAATCCAGCACGCGAAAGCGGCGCAGGTGCCGGTAGTGGTTGCAGTAAACAAAATCGATAAGCCAGAAGCCGATCCCGATCGCGTTAAGCAGGAACTTTCCCAGTACGGCATCATGCCGGAAGAGTGGGGCGGTGAAAGCCAGTTCATCCACGTGTCGGCGAAAGCGGGCACCGGTATCGACGAACTGCTGGACGCTATCCTGCTGCAGGCCGAAGTTCTGGAACTGAAAGCGATGCGTACAGGTATGGCAAGCGGTGTGGTTATCGAATCCTTCCTTGATAAAGGTCGTGGTCCGGTAGCAACCGTTCTGGTTCGCGAAGGTTCTCTGAACAAAGGCGATATCGTACTTTGTGGCTTCGAATATGGCCGCGTTCGTGCAATGCGTGACGAAATGGGTCGCGAAGTTTCTGAAGCGGGTCCATCTATCCCTGTTGAAATCCTGGGCCTTTCCGGTGTTCCAGCGGCGGGTGATGAAGTTACCGTTGTTCGTGACGAGAAAAAAGCTCGCGAAGTTGCTCTGTATCGTCAGGGTAAATTCCGCGAAGTGAAACTGGCTCGCCAGCAGAAATCCAAACTGGAAAACATGTTCGCCAACATGACCGAAGGCGAAGTGTCCGAAGTGAACATCGTGCTGAAAGCAGACGTTCAGGGTTCTGTGGAAGCGATCAGCGACTCCCTGCTGAAGCTCTCTACCGATGAAGTTAAAGTTAAAATCATCGGTTCCGGCGTGGGTGGTATCACCGAAACTGACGCAACGCTTGCTGCGGCTTCTAACGCTATTCTGGTTGGCTTCAACGTGCGTGCCGATGCTTCTGCTCGTCGCGTTATCGAAGCGGAAAGCCTGGATCTGCGTTACTACTCCGTCATCTACCATCTGATCGACGAAGTAAAAGCGGCGATGAGCGGCATGCTCTCTCCGGAACTCAAACAACAGATCCTCGGCCTGGCCGAAGTGCGCGATGTGTTCAAATCACCGAAGTTTGGTGCCATCGCAGGTTGTATGGTTACCGAGGGCGTGGTCAAACGTCACAACCCAATCCGTGTACTGCGCGACAACGTGGTTATCTATGAAGGCGAGCTGGAATCCCTGCGCCGCTTCAAAGATGATGCCAACGAAGTACGTAACGGCATGGAGTGTGGTATCGGCGTGAAGAACTACAACGACGTGCGCGTTGGCGATGTTATCGAAGTCTTCGAAATCATCGAAATCCAGCGTACGATCGCCTGATAAGCCCGGGGAACCGGTAATATCTTAAGGGGGGCCGAGTGCCCCCCGATTTGTATGGAGAATTTATTATGGCGAAAGAATTCGGTCGCCCGCAGCGTGTATCTCAGGAATTGCAGAAAGAGATCGCAATCATCCTGCAGCGCGAGATCAAAGATCCGCGTCTGGGCATGATGACCACCGTTTCCGGTGTGGAAGTGTCACGCGATCTGGCCTATGCCAAAGTATTTGTCACCTTCCTGAATGACAAAGATGAAGATGCCATCAAAGAAGGCATCAAAGTCTTGCAGGATGCGTCAGGCTATATTCGTACCCTGATTGGTAAAGCGATGCGTCTGCGTATCGTCCCTGAGCTGACCTTCTTCTACGATAACTCGCTGGTTGAAGGGATGCGCATGTCCAATCTGGTTTCCAATGTCATTCGTAATGATGACGAGCGTCGCGTAAACGATTCGGATGACAGCAAGGAGGATTGATGAGTCGTCCTCGTCGTCGTGGTCGTGATATCCATGGCGTGCTGCTGTTAGACAAGCCGCAGGGCTTGTCTTCCAACGATGCACTCCAGAAAGTAAAGCGTATCTATAACGCGAACCGCGCTGGTCACACCGGAGCGCTGGATCCACTGGCTACCGGCATGCTGCCGATTTGCCTGGGCGAAGCAACCAAATTTTCGCGTTATTTGCTGGATTCAGATAAGCGTTACCGTGTAATCGCCCGCCTTGGGCAGCGTACCGATACTTCTGATGCCGACGGCACGGTTGTTCAGGAACGTCCGGTGACCTTTAGCGAACAGGCGCTTATGGCTGCGCTGGAAAGCTTCCGTGGCGAGACTATGCAGGTGCCGTCAATGTATTCGGCGCTTAAACATCAGGGGAAGCCGCTATACGAATATGCCCGTCAGGGCATTGAAGTTGAGCGTGAAGCGCGTCCAATTACCGTTTACGAGCTGCTCTTTATTCGTCATGAAGGCAACGAGCTGGAGCTCGAGTTTCACTGCTCAAAGGGCACTTACATCCGTACCATCACTGACGATCTGGGTGAAAAGCTAGGCTGCGGCGCGCACGTGACTTTCCTGCGTCGCCTGGCCGTGAGCAAATATCCCGTTGAACGTATGGTGACGCTTGAACGTCTGAATGCGCTTCTTGAACAGGCACAGCAGCAGGAAATCGATCCCGCAGTGCTGTTAGATCCGTTGCTGATGCCAATGGACAGCCCGGCTTCAGATTTCCCGATCGTGAACTTATTACCTGCCGTGGCCGGTTATTTCAGGAATGGGCAGCCGGTGCAGGTTGCGGGCGTGCCTGCCGAAGGGCTGGTCCGTGTCACCGAAGGCGATGAAGCAAAGTTCATCGGCATGGGCGAGATTGATGATGATGGGCGTGTAGCCCCTCGTCGTCTGGTAGTGGAGTATCCTGTCTGACCTTCTGTAGTTACCTTGCGATAACAGGTTGCTACAGGTAAAATAGGTGGCTTAGCATTCGGGCATTGTTTGACAATGGTTCGGGTGCGCACTGGGGTCGCTGAATTAGAGATCGGCACCCTGTTTTTTTTATCTATAATTTTGGAGTTGAAAATGTCTCTAAGCGTTGAAGCTAAAGCTAAAATCGTTTCTGAGTTTGGTCGTGACAATAACGACAGCGGTTCTACCGAAGTTCAGGTTGCACTGCTGACTGCACAGATTAACCA
>DALYUA010000010.1:0-20984 GCA_031993245.1 Buttiauxella sp.
TATGTGATCGCCTGCGACGGCGGCCTGCTGGCCGAACCGGTGAAGGTTAGCGAACTGCCGATGCTGATGGGCGAGCGCTTCGAAGTGCTGGTGGATACCCTCGACGGCAAACCTTTTGATATTGTCTCGCTGCCCGTCAAACAAATGGGCATGGCCGTAGCGCCGTTTGATAAACCGGTGCCGGTTGCACGCATTCAGCCGCTGCGTATTGCCGCTTCGGGAACGCTGCCGGATAAACTGGTGGACGTGCCGGCGCTGCCTGCGCTCGAAGGGCTAACCGAACGCTGGCTGCAACTGATGATGGATCCGATGCTCGATATGATGGGCATGCAGGCGCTGACGGAGAAATATGGCGATCGTGCGATGGCTGGCATGAATCACGGCGGTATGGATCATAGCAAGATGAACCACGGGCAGATGGGGCACGATTTTGACTTCCATAATGCCAACAAGGTTAACGGCAAAGCTTTCGACATGAAAACGCCAGCCTTTAGCGCTCAGAAAGGAAAGTTCGAGAAATGGACTATATCGGGTGAAGGCGACATGATGCTGCATCCGTTCCATATTCACGGCACGCAGTTCCGCATTCTGAGCGAGAACGGTCAGCCGGTCGCGGCACATCGTCAGGGCTGGAAGGATACCGTTCATGTGGAAGGCGGGCGCAGCGAGGTATTGGTTCGCTTCGATCACGCCGCGCCGAAAGAGCATGCCTATATGGCGCACTGTCATCTGCTTGAGCATGAAGATACGGGCATGATGCTTGGCTTTACCGTGGCGTAAAAAATGCCCGCACCATAAGGTGCGGGCATTTTCACTTATGAACCCTCTCCGGAAGAGAGGGTAACGAAGGTTTACTTAGCGTCGTCCGGCAAAGCGTAAGCGACGATGTAATCGCCCATCTTCGTGCCGAAGGAGCCGTGGCCACCTGCGGAAATCACGACATACTGCTTACCGTTCACTTCATAAGTCATCGGCGTTGCCTGGCCACCGGCCGGCAGACGAGCTTGCCACAGTTTTTCACCGTTGCTCATGTTATACGCACGCAGGTAGTTATCTGCGGTTGCGCCAATGAACAGGACGTTACCTGCCGTGGAGATTGGGCCACCCAGCATCGGCATCCCCATTTTGAACGGCAGCGGAAGCGGCGAGCTGTCGCGCACGGTACCGATACGTTTTTTCCACACCACTTCGTTGGTTTTCAGATCCACCGCAGAGATGTAGCCCCACGCCGGTTGCTTACAAGGTAAACCAAACGGAGAGAGGAACGGATTGAGCGTTACGCCGTAAGGCACGCCGTACTGCGGCTGAATACCTACCTCAGAACCGGTGCCCTGTCCTGCTGCTGGCGGCTCCATTGGGTTGCCAGGGCCACGCGGCATCAGTTTAGAGACAAACGGCAGCGCCATTGGGTTGGCAATCGCTACCTGACGAGCAGGATCGACAGAAATGCCGCCCCATTCGAACATTCCCAGGTTGCCAGGGAACACCAGCGTGCCTTGCTCAGATGGCGGCGTGAAGATGCCTTCATAACGCAGCTTGTGGAAGATCACGCGGCAGACCAGTTGATCGTAAATGGTCGCTCCCCACATATCCGCACCGCTCAGATCTTTCTTCGGACGGAAGCTCAGATCGGAGAAGGGTTGGGTAGGGGTTACGTGGTCGCCTTTCGCAGCGCCTTGCGGTACAGGTTTTTCCGGAGCCGGAACAACCAGCTTGCCGTCACGACGATCCAGCACAAAGATGTTGCCGGTTTTCGCCGGCGCGTAGATGACCGGAACGGTGTTGCCGTTCTTATCGGTGATATCCGCAAGCGTTGGCTGAGCTGGCATATCCATGTCCCACAGATCGTGGTGCACGGTTTGATAGGACCACGCCAGTTTACCGGTCGTTGCGTTCAGCGCCAGAATACTGCTGGCATAACGCTCCTGTTCCGGCGTGCGGTTGCCGCCCCAGATATCCGGAGTGGTTACGCCCATTGGCAGATACACCAGATCCAGTTTGGCGTCGTAAGCTGCCGGTGCCCAGGAGTTCGGTGAGTTGATGGAGAAATGATGCTCATCGCCCGGAATAGCATTCGGGTCTTTCGCACCCGGATCGAATGCCCACAGCAGTTTGCCGCTGTTCACATCAAATCCACGAATCACACCAGATGGCTCACGGGTGGAGAAGTTATCCGTTACCGCGCCTGCAATGACGATCACTTTATCAGTAATGACCGGCGGTGAAGTTGGCTCATACATGCCTGGCGTCGTTACCGGCATATTGGTTTGCAGGTTCAGAATGCCTTTATTGCCGAAGCTTTCGCACAGTTGGCCGTTATCAGCATTCACCGCAAACAGGCGGCCATCGTTTACCGGGAGAATGATGCGACGTGGACAGTCTGAAACAACGTCCGGGCTGGCGTTATCCGCTGTGGCTTCATGATAAGAAACGCCACGGCAGGTCACGTGCTGGAACGTAGGGTTGGTATCCATACGTGGATCAAATTTCCATTTCTGCTTGCCCGTTGCGGCATCCAGCGCAAAAAGCTGCTGGTGTGCGGTACACAGGTAAAGCGTGTCACGGATTTTGATCGGGGTAACTTCGTTGGTGATTTCGCCCGGATCGGTTGGGCGTTTCACATCGCCAGTCTGGAACGACCAGGCTTCTTTCAACTGACCGACGTTTTTATCGTTGATCTGCTTCAAAGGCGAATAGCGCTGGCCTTCCTGATTGCGGCCATAAGCGGGCCAGTCAGCATCAGGAATAGTGGAAGTCGGCGCGGCAGAGGCGGTTGCGTCTGTATTAAGCGTGCCGTTAATTTCCTGCGGATCGTTAAATACCGCCCAGATTAGCGCCACAACGGTGATGGCCAGAACGGCACCTAATGCCGGTGCAGCACCCGCGGAGGGCAGAATGAACTGGCGGTAGACAAAAGGTAACAGTAACCACACGCCAAAGAAGAAGAGCACGTCTAAACGCGGCGTAAGCGCCCAGAAATCGAAACCGACTTCCCAGACGGCCCACGCCAGGGTGCAAAGCAGCAATGCGGCATAAATCCACAGGGCCAGCACTTTGCGTTGCCACAGTAACCATGCGGTGATAAGCATCACCACCCCTGCAATTGGGTAGTAATATGACCCACCAATTGCCACTAACCATATCCCGCCAATAAGTAAATACAGCCCGGTAAGCACCGCAAACAGGGCTGATAAGGTCGCGAGGAGACGCGAGCCTGAGTTATTTATTTTCACAATTATCACGCTCTTAAAAGTTTGATAGCAATTGATTATAGTTATTAACATGTGTGACCTGCATCACATAAATGGCTTTTTATTGAAAACGCCTGCGATAGTGTTTTGCTGTTATACTGCCGGCCTGAATATTTTGTGTTGGATTAACCTGAACCGACATTAAATGATTTGTTTTTAAAATCATATGGTTATAGATATGAAACATACTGTAGAAGTCATGATTCCGGAAACGGAAATCAAAGCCCGCATCGCTGAGCTCGGCCGTCTGATAAGTGAACATTATCGCGACAGCGGTAGTGATATGGTGCTGGTGGGGTTACTGCGCGGCTCGTTTATGTTTATGGCGGACCTGTGTCGTGAAGTACAGGTGCCCCATGAAGTCGATTTCATGACCGCTTCCAGCTACGGCAGCGGCATGTCCACTACCCGCGATGTGAAAATCCTCAAAGATCTGGACGAAGATATCCGCGGTAAAGACGTGCTGATCGTTGAAGACATCATCGATTCCGGCAACACGTTAAGCAAAGTGCGTGAAATCCTCAGCCTGCGCCAGCCAAAGTCCCTCGCTATCTGCACGCTGCTGGATAAACCAGAGCGCCGTGAAGTGGACGTCAACGTTGAGTGGGTGGGCTTCTCCATCCCCGACGAGTTTGTGGTGGGTTACGGTATTGATTACGCGCAGCGCTATCGTCATCTGCCGTATGTCGGCAAAGTAGTACTGCTGGACGAATAGAGTAAAGCGCAAAAAAGCAAAAGGGCCTTCAGGGCCCTTTTTGCTATCTGTATTACTCGGCAGGTATTCTATTCTTATGGCTGCGGTGGGACAGCTTCAGGTTTGAAATCCCGCTACGGTAACCCTGCTCAAGCGATTCGCGGCTGGTTGCAGTCACTTCCAGATCGCGCAGGCGACCATCGTGTATGCCATAGGCCCAGCCGTGGACGGTTACTTTCTGTCCACGCTTCCATGCGGATTGCATAATCGTGGAGTGGCCCAGGTTATACACCTGCTCCATAACATTCAGTTCACATAAAGTGTCAAGTCGCTGTTCCTGCGGGAGTTCTCCCAGCAGCGAGCTATGCTTGAACCAGATATCACGAATGTGCAGCAGCCAGTTGTTGATAAGCCCTAAATCCGGATTTTCAACCGCCGCCTGTACACCGCCACAGCCGTAGTGCCCGCAGATAATGATGTGTTCAACTTCAAGCACATCGACCGCATATTGCACAACAGAAAGGCAGTTTAAGTCGGTATGGATAACCAGATTTGCTACGTTACGGTGAACAAACAATTCACCGGGTTCAAGACCGGTCAGACGTTCAGCCGGTACGCGGCTATCCGAGCAGCCAATCCACAGAAAACGGGGTTTCTGGGCCAAAGCCAGGCGTTCGAAAAAGCCCGGGTCTTCATCTTCCATCAGTTTCGACCACATCTGGTTATTGCTGATGAGTGTATCTATGTCTTTCATGGAGGTTAACAACCTGTAACCGGATAAGTGCGTTGAGGTAATATAGGGCAACTCGATAAATTTTAAAACTGCTTAACAAATTTGCATCATGAAAGGTAACCCCAAACGATGACCATTGCATTAGAACTATCTAAGCTCACGAAAACCTATCCCGGCGGCGTGCAGGCGCTGCGCGGAATAGATCTTCGCGTTGAGGCAGGGGATTTTTATGCCTTACTTGGCCCGAATGGCGCAGGCAAATCCACCACCATCGGTATAATCAGCTCGCTGGTAAATAAAACCTCTGGCCATGTGCAGGTGTTTGGTTATGACCTGCAGAAGGATGTGGTAAATGCGAAGCGCCAGCTTGGTCTGGTCCCGCAGGAGTTTAACTTCAACCCGTTCGAGACGGTGCAACAGATCGTTGTACATCAGGCTGGCTATTACGGCGTTGAGCGTGGCGAAGCGATAGCGCGCAGCGAAAAGTATCTAAAGCAGCTCGATCTGTGGGAAAAACGCAATGAACGTGCGCGCATGTTATCAGGCGGTATGAAGCGTCGCTTAATGATTGCCCGCGCCCTGATGCACGAGCCTAAGCTGCTGATCCTTGATGAACCAACCGCAGGTGTGGATATTGAACTTCGTCGTTCCATGTGGGGCTTCTTAAAAGATCTGAACGATAAAGGCACCACCATCATTCTGACCACGCACTATCTGGAAGAAGCTGAGATGCTGTGCCGCAATATCGGCATTATTCAGAGCGGCGAACTGGTAGAAAACACCTCGATGAAATCGCTGCTTTCCAAGCTCAAGTCCGAAACTTTTATTCTCGATCTGGCACCAAAAAGCCCGCTGCCGAAGCTTGATGGCTATCAGTATCGCCTGGTCGATACCTCAACGCTTGAAGTAGAAGTGCTGCGCGAGCAGGGCATTAACAGCGTCTTTAGTCAGTTAAGCGCGCAAGGCATTCAGGTATTAAGTATGCGTAACAAAGCCAACCGTCTGGAAGAGCTGTTCGTTACGCTGGTAACTAAAAAAGGAGTCCCGGCATGATGCATCTTTACTGGGTGGCACTAAAAAGTATCTGGACCAAAGAGATCCACCGCTTCACCCGCATCTGGATCCAGACGCTGGTGCCGCCTGTTATCACCATGACGCTCTATTTTATTATCTTCGGTAATCTGATCGGCTCGCGCATCGGTGAAATGCACGGCTTTACCTACATGCAATTTATCGTGCCGGGTTTGATCATGATGGCAGTGATCACCAACGCTTACGCAAACGTCGCCTCGTCGTTCTTCAGCGCGAAGTTCCAGCGCAATATCGAAGAGCTGCTGGTGGCCCCGGTGCCAACGCATGTGATCATCGCCGGTTACGTTGGCGGTGGCGTGGCGCGTGGCCTGTGTGTGGGCGTGCTGGTCACGGCGATTTCTCTGTTTTTTGTGCCGTTCCAGGTACACTCATGGCTGTTCGTAGCCCTGACCCTGGTGCTGACCGCGATTCTGTTCTCACTGGCGGGACTACTTAACGCCGTGTTTGCCAAAACGTTTGACGACATCAGCCTGATTCCTACGTTTGTGCTGACGCCGCTGACCTATCTGGGCGGCGTGTTCTACTCGCTGACGCTGCTGCCGCCGTTCTGGCAGGCGCTGTCGCACCTGAACCCCATCGTCTATATGATAAGCGGCTTCCGCTTTGGCTTCCTTGGCATCAGCGACGTGCCGTTACTCTTCACCGTAGTGGTGCTGGTGGCCTTTATCGCCGCGTTTTATCTGCTGTGCTGGTATCTGATTCAGCGGGGTCGAGGATTACGTAGCTAACCGTACTGGCTTCCCCTGTGGGGAAGCCAGTCAGGATTTTCCCGTCGAAGATTGACTGATATCACACCGCCTGACACCCACCCTGTCAAACTGGCATTTCGCTAACAGGAGATGCCATATGTTGGGATGGGTGATCGCAGGTCACGACTATTTTGCACAGGATATGCTGGACGTTATGGAAAAACGTTTTGGTCCGCAATCTCAGTGCTACGCCGTCAATTTCTGGCAAGGGCTAAGTACGAATATGCTTAGCCGCATGCTGTGCGATGCGCTTTACAAGTGCGACTCCGGTGAGGGCGTCATCTTTCTGACGGATAAAACGGGCGCAGCGCCTTACCGCACAGCCGCGCAATTGAGCCATAAGCATCCTCATTGCGAAGTTATCTCCGGCGTCACGCTACCGCTGCTTTTCGCTATGCGTCATTACCGCGATACGCTCACCAGCGATGCTTTCCGCCAGTTTATCGTAGAGCAGGGAGGCAAAGAGGTAACCAGCCTCTGGCACCAGCAGCAAAAACATCCGCCTTTTGTGCTGGCATCATTATCGATTTGAAAGGTTGGTATCAGGCGGGCTTTTGTTAGAATAAGCGCTCTTTCCCGTCGTTGTGCAAAAAGTATCCTCAAATCCGTTATGTTAACTCGCTTTTTTTTCGGCCTGCTGATGCTCTTTTGCGTCGGTACGGCTAATGCCAGCCTGCTCAGCAGTCATGCTACTCCTGCGCAATATATGCAAACTACCGAAGATGCCGATATCTGGGCGCAGGTAGGAGATAAGGTCATCTCGGTAGGCACAATACAGGAAGGACAAATTCTTGCGGTGGTGCCAACCGCTGCGGATTACTACGAATTCAGATTTGGTTTCGGCACCGGTTTTATCGATAAAACGCACCTCGGGCCGGTGGCAGGCAAGCAGCGGGTTGAAGACCGTCTGGGCGACTTAAACAAGCCGCTCAGCAATCAAAACCTTGTCACCTTCCGCGATGTACAAATCTATAACGCCCCGAGCAGCGGCAGCGCGCCTTTCGGAACGCTTGCAGAAAATCTGCGTTACCCTGTTATTGCCCGCCTGAAAGATCGCCTGAACCAAACCTGGTTTCAAATCCGCATCGGCAACCGTCTGGGCTATGTAAGCAGTCTGGATGCGCAGCAGGATAACGGCATTCCGGTGCTGACTTACCATCACATCCTGCGCGACGAAGAAAATACCCGCTTCCGCCATACTTCAACAACCACGTCCGTGGTGGCTTTCAGCAACCAGATGACCTGGCTGCGCGATATGGGCTACACCACGCTGAGCATGTATCAGCTTGAAGGCTACGTGCGTAATCGCATGAATTTACCCGCGCGTTCGGTGGTGATAACGTTTGATGACGGGCTAAAATCTGTTTATCGCTACGCTTACCCAATTCTGAAAGAATACGGCTTTAAAGCGACCTCGTTTATCATCTCGTCACGCATTAAACGCCACCCGCAGCAGTGGAATCCGAAGGCATTGCAGTTTATGAGCCTGCGGGAACTGCAGGCCAGCCAGGATGTGTTTGACGTGCAGTCGCATACTCATTTCCTGCATCGGGTCGATGGCAGTCGTCACCCGATTCTGCTTAGCCGCAGCTACCATAATATTCTGTTCGATTTTGAGCGTTCAAGACGCGCGCTGACGCAGTTCAACCCGCACGTCTTATATCTCTCGTATCCGTTTGGCGGCTATAACGACAAAGCGCTAAAGGCGGCAAACGACGCGGGATTCCATATGGCGGTGACGACGGTAAGAGGCAAGGTGAAGCCGGGGGATAATCCGTTCCTGCTAAAACGGCTTTATATATTGCGTACGGATTCGCTGGAGACGATGTCGCGGTTAATTACTAACCAGCCCGCATCTTAGGGCAAAAAAAGACCCGTTTTAAACGGGTCTTTTTCATATTCAGTGCCTTAAGCCACCTGAACCGGTACGGCTTTTGCCAGGCGCTTCATCTCGTTATCGCCGTCAAAATAGGCGACTTTGGGCTGCCACCTGCGGGCCTGCTCGTCCGGCATCGTCACATAGGTGGCGATAATCAGAATGTCGCCCACGTCGGCACAGTGCGCTGCCGCACCGTTGACGGAGATAATTTTAGAACCGCGCTCACCGGCGATGGCGTAAGTGGAAAAACGCTTGCCGTTGGTCACGTTGTAAATGTCGATGGCTTCATATTCCAGAATGCCTGCCGCCTCCAGGAAGTCCTGATCGATGGCGCAGGAGCCTTCGTAGTGCAAGTCCGCCTGGGTTACTTTCACGCGGTGTAACTTGCCCTGCAGCATGGTGCGAATCATAAATTAAACCTTTGTGTCTGGGCTTAAACCGGATCGATTTCATCGACCCCATGAATATATTGGCGCAGTATTGCCCGTTTTAAAGGGGCTGTCTACTGCGCTAAATCAACCTGAATATTATCAATCAGACGCGCCTGGCCAAGCCATGCGGCCATCAGAATCACCGCGCGTTTGCTCTGGTCAGTCAGCTCCAGCAGCGTGTCCGCATCGCGAATTTGCAGGTCGTCAGCGCGGAAGCCTTTTTCATTCAGCTCGGTTGCGGCGATGGCCAGCATTTCCTGAATATCGCGCTCACCCGCGCGCAGCTTATCGGCCAGCGAGTTCATCACCTTAGACAGGCCCGGAGCGATTTTGCGCTGTTCGGCGCTCAGGTAACCATTGCGGGAACTCAGCGCCAGGCCATCTTTAGCGCGCACCGTTGGCACGCCGACGATCTCGATGTCGTAGCCCATATCGGCAACCATTTTGCGGATAAGCGCCAGCTGCTGGTAATCCTTTTCGCCAAAGCAGGCGACATCAGGCTGAACCAGGTTAAAGAGTTTGCTGACGATAGTGGATACGCCGCGGAAATGACCCGGACGGCTCGCCCCTTCGAGGATGGTGGAAATTCCCGGCACATCGACAAAGGTCTGAGTATCCATGCCCTGTGGATACACATCTGACGGGGCAGGGGCGAACACCAGATCGACCTTACGGCGATTCAGTTTCTCGCAGTCTTCCTGCAAAGTGCGCGGGTAGCGCGCCAGATCTTCCGGGCGGTCGAACTGCATTGGATTCACAAAAATGCTCACCACCACGACATCGGCCACGGCTTTCGCTTCTTCGACTAGCGTCATGTGCCCGTCGTGCAGATTGCCCATGGTCGGCACCAGCGCGATGCGTTTACCTTCCTGGCGCCAGCGGCGAATTTGCAGGCGGAGCTGCGGTAACGTCTCGATAATCAACACAACTTTTCTCCTGTCAGTGGAAACTGTGTTCTTCGCCCGGATACGTACCGGACTCAACTTCAGCGGCATACTGGCGGACGGCTGCACGCATGTCGCCTGCTTCAGCCAGGAAGTTTTTCGCAAATTTCGGAATATGGCCGCCGGTAATGCCGAACGCATCGTGCATCACCAGAATCTGGCCGTCTGTGACGTTGCCTGCGCCGATACCAATCACCGGGATGGTCAGCGCTTCGGTAATGCGTTTAGCCAGCGCAACCGGCACGCACTCCAGCACCAATAGCTGAATGCCCGAGGCTTCGAGCGCTACGGCATCGTCAAACAGCGTTTGCGCGGCCGCTTCATCACGTCCCTGAATCTTGTAGCCGCCGAAAATGTTCACGGACTGCGGCGTTAAACCCAGGTGACCGCATACGGGCACGGCGCGCTCGGTAAGCATTTTGACGGTTTCAACCAGCCAGCGACCGCCTTCGATTTTCACCATATTTGCCCCGGCGCGCATCACTTCGGCCGAATTGGCAAAAGCCTGTTCGGGTGTGGCATATGCCATGAATGGAAGGTCCGCAAGCAGCAGGCAATGCGGCGCACCGCGGCGAACGGCGCGCGTATGGTAAGCGATCTCCTCTACGGTTACCGGCAGCGTGGAGTCGTGCCCCTGAATGGTCATCCCTAATGAATCGCCAACCAGCATCACGCCGATGCCTTCTTCGGCAAACAGTTTGGCGAAGCTGAAGTCATACGCGGTGATGGTGGCGAATTTACGTTGAGCCTGTTTCCATTGGCGCAACTGAGACATTGTGGTTGGTTTCATGGCAATCCCTGGATTGGAATAGTGAGGGAGTGTAATCGATTGCTACTTTAACAAAGGAACAGATTCGGTGTTACCAGTAAGTAATGCCCACGCGGGAAAGCTTTTCGAGCACATCGGCGACGCGCTGGCCGTCCGGGAAGGTGCAGTCGGGGGCAATTTCCACAAGCGGCACCAGCATAAATGCCCGGTTTTTCATATCGTAATGGGGCACGGTCAGACGCGGAGTGGAAAGGGTTATATCGCCGAACAGCATAATGTCGAGATCAAGCGTGCGCGGTCCCCAGCGTTCAGCTTTGCGCACGCGGCCCTGCTCAAGTTCGATACGTTGAGTATGGTCAAGCAGCGCTTCCGGGGAGAGTTCTGTTTCCAGCGCCACGGCGGCGTTCAGGTAATCTGGCTGATCCTGCGGGCCGAGCGGTGGCGTGCGATAAAAAGAGGAGGAGGCGACCACCCGACTTTGCGGAATGGCCGCTATAGCGTTAAGCGCTGAGGCAACCTGCTCCAGCGGCGACGCCTGATTGCTGCCCAGCGCGATATACGCCAGCGTCATGCAGCTCCACCGCTACGCGGCGCACGTTTGCGCGGACGACGATGGCGGCGGCGCGCTGCGGGTTCATCACCCAAATCGTTGAGCATGTCTTTTTGTGCCGGCGGCGCTGCGACCTGGAATTCGCCCCACCATTTGGTCAGACGCAGCAGTTCCTGGTTGTTTTCCACCTCGGCACGTAAGGCCAGAAGATCGTACGCGGCACGGAATTTAGGATGCTCCATCAGTTTCCAGGCGCGTTTGCCCTGGCGACGTGACAGACGCAGTTGCAGGCCCCAGATATCGCGTACAAGCGTCGTAATACGTTTTGGGATCGCCAGCGCGCGGCAGGCCTCATCCAGCACTTCGTTCATCGCCAGGGCGAACGCGTCCATATAGGCGAGGCCGCTTTCCTGAGTGAGCTTCTGCGCCATCTCGAGCTGCGGATACCAGAACATGGCGGAGAACAGGAAGGCCGGGTTAACGCGCATATCATTCTGAATGCGGTTATCGGTGTTCTTCAGCACGCGGGCAACTATGTGCTCCATCGGGCTGTCGCCCTGCTCGGTAAAGTAGCGGGTGATAATCGGAAACAGCGGCTGGAACAACTGATATTCACGCAGCAGTTCGTAAGTTGCGTAGCCGTGGCCAGCCTGCAACAGCTTGAGGGATTCCTCGAACAGGCGTGCGGGCGGCACGTCGTTAATCAACGTGGCGAGGCGTGGAATAGGTTCGCCGGTTTCCGGGCTGATGGTCATATTCAGCTTGGCTGCAAAGCGTACCGCACGCAGCATACGCACCGGGTCTTCACGGTAGCGCGTTTCCGGATCGCCAATCAGACGAATCACGCCGTTGCGTAAATCCCGCAGGCCGCCAACGTAATCGCGGACTGAGAAATCCGCCACGCTGTAATAGAGGCTGTTGATCGTGAAATCGCGGCGCTGGGCATCCTCTTCGATAGAGCCGAAGATATTATCGCGCAGCAGCATCCCGTTTTGACCGGTTTGCGAGGTCTGACGATCGGCTTTTTGCTCTTCGTGGTGACCACGGAAGGTAGCGACTTCGATGATTTCCGGCCCAAACATCACGTGGGCAAGGCGGAAACGACGGCCCACCAGGCGGCAGTTGCGGAACAGTTTACGTACCTGATCCGGCGTGGCGCTGGTGGTCACGTCAAAATCTTTTGGTTTTTTGCCCAGCAGAAGGTCGCGAACGCCGCCGCCAACAAGGTATGCCTCGTAGCCTGCTTTGTTCAGTCGATAGAGCACCTTGAGGGCATTTTCACTGATATCTTTGCGGGAGATAGCGTGCTGGTCACGCGGAATGACCGTGATTTGCGGGAGATCTTCGCTCTCCTGCGCCACAATATCATCGCGGTTAAGCACCTTGCGGCAAAAATTAGCGACTCGGGTAAAAATAGTCCACCTCGGCAGTGTCAATCATAGGGACAAAAAAAACAGCGGCTAATCATAGCTCAGTGCGGGGCATTTGAGAATGACGTATTCATGGATGCATGTAATGGAACGTTTGCCAACGCCCACTTTTCCACCGCTTCGCTTAGCAGAGCCTCAAGGGTGAGATCCCGCCAGTGGGAAATAACCGGCTGGTTTAAGAAGGTCAAAGCGGCAGCTAACACCGGCCGTGGATCGCCCTGCGGTAGCGCGGGCGCATGGTTTTGCTTGGATAATTTATTGCCCTGCTCGTTTAGCGCTAAAGGCAGATGAACGTAATCCGGCACCCGAAAGCCAAGCTGCTGATAAAGCGAAATTTGCCTTACGGTCGGTTCGATTAAATCGGCCCCGCGCACGATCTCGGTCACGCCCTGGTAATTATCATCAACCACCACGGCCAGGTTATAGGCAAATAGCCCGTCGCGACGATGGATAATAAAATCTTCCCGCGCAAGGTTCTCGTCGGCAATTAACTCACCGCGCAGCCGATCCTTAAAGCTTAATACCGGATGCTGCTGCACCAGACGCATCGCCGCATTTTCTGGCCCGTGGTTTAACGTCCGACAGTGGCCGTCGTAGAAACCGCCAATCTGCTGTATGCGGCTGCGGGAACAGGTGCAGTAATAGCTTAAATCCTGTTTGCGAAGCCAGGCCAGCGCCTCGCGGTAGGCTTCATGGCGCTGAGACTGCCACAGCACCTCGCCATCCCAGCGCAGCCCGTAATGGTCAAGCTGACGTAAAATTGTCTCAGCGGCACCGGGCACTTCACGAGGAGGGTCGATATCTTCGATGCGGACCAGCCACTGTCCTTGGTTTGCGCGTGCCTGCAAATAGCTGCCAAGGGCGGCAATCAGCGAGCCGAAATGGAGTTCACCCGAAGGCGAGGGGGCAAAGCGCCCGATGTAGTGAGGAGCTGTCATCTGTCTGGAGCCAGAAATGAATAAGGCGGGAGAAGATCCCGCCTTTGAAAAGTGGTGAAATTGCGGGCCGTTTAGCCGGCCATCTGTTTTTCGCGAATTTCTGCCAACGTTTTGCAGTCGATACACAAATCAGCCGTCGGACGAGCTTCAAGGCGACGAATACCAATTTCAACGCCACAAGATTCGCAGTAGCCGAAATCTTCGTCTTCTACTTTCTTAAGCGTCTTCTCGATCTTCTTGATCAGTTTACGTTCGCGATCGCGGTTGCGCAGTTCCAGGCTGAACTCTTCTTCCTGGGCGGCACGGTCTACCGGGTCCGGGAAGTTAGCAGCTTCATCCTGCATGTGCGTGACGGTACGATCAACTTCATCCATAAGTTGGTTACGCCAGGCTTCAAGTATACGCCTGAAGTGCGACAGCTGGGCTTCGTTCATGTATTCTTCGCCCGCTTTCTCCTGGTATGGCTCCACCCCAGCGATGGCGAGAATACTCAGGGACGATGTTTTACGCTTTTGCCCTTCTTGCATGTTGTTTCTCCTTAACACGCACTATCGGTCCCCTGTCGGGGGAAAATCAGGCCGCTATAAATAGCAGATGCTTTTCAGGATGGCAATTATATAAATTCCTCTCTTGACAACCCTGTGAAGAAAAGCGTATTTACGCGAGCGGCCAGAACACAAAACATACAATGCGTTAACTGCTCTTTATAAAATGAAACGTTATAAACAGACAGGTAACGGCGAGGTTAGAGTAAGCCCGTCGGCGGAAAGTTCTGCCCGCCAGGCAATTATTTCTACCCCGCATTCCTGCGCCTCGCACAAAAGTTGCGCATATTTTGCGTCGATGTGGCGTGCCGGGGAGACACGAGTGATGGCGGAATGTAACACCGCAAATAGCAGCACCGCGCGTTCTCCATGCATGACCACGCTCATCAATTCCCGCAGATGCTTCTGCCCGCGAAGGCTGACGGCATCCGGGAAAAAGCCACTTCCCTGTTCGGATAACGTGACTGATTTCACTTCAATATAGCAGTTAACTTTGTTATCCGCCTGTAGCATAAAATCGATACGGCTGCGTTCCGTGCCGTACTTCACTTCGCTAAGGATTTTTGTATAACCGCTTAATTCGGGGAGCAGATTTCCCCTTAGCGCTTCCTTGACGACATTATTTGCCTGCAACGTATTCACACAAATGAAGTCGCCGTTTTGCGTCTGCGTCAACTCCCACGTATGGGCATATTTACGCTTTAGATTTGCTGAAGTTGAATACCAGACGGTATCGCCAGGGGTTGCGCATCCGGTCATGGCACCGGTATTTGGACAGTGAAGCGTCAGTGATTCGCCCGCAGGGGTGACGACATCGGCCAGAAAGCGTTTGTAGCGTTTAATCAGCGTGGCGGGCTGTAGCGCCGGAGTAAATTCCATCTAATCTTCCTTTTTACCTAATGACCAGCGTTCCAGCGGCCGGTAGCGGGTACGTCCCTGTGCGAAAACGGACTCGTAAAGCACAAACTCTTCGACTTTAAACTGCCAGCGAAAAGTGGGCTGTGGGATAGCAACGGACTGGGTCACGTTGCGATAGAGCGTCGCATGCGGGTGATAAGGCTGTGGGCTCTGATAGCAGCCGTTCCGTGCCGCCTGAGCGCGCAACATATTGGCCAGTTGGATCAGTCCAAGCGACGCATGGCGCGGGCCGAGCCAGACAACGCGTGAACGAACCCAAAGCCCCGCGTCATCCAGCGTCAGCGTAAAACCAGGCTGCTGAATACGTCCGGCAAGCTGGCAGAGCGCTTTTTGCTTATCGGTGCTCACGTCGCCCAGAAAGGCGAGCGTCAGATGCAGATTTGCCGCCGCGACGGGTCGTCCGGCATCGGCAGGAAAATTTTCGGCGCGCCAGTGAACAATCTGCTGCTGCACCTCGGTGGGCATATCGAGGGCAAAGAACAGTCGGCGAGTGTCGGCCATAGTTGTCTCTCGGTTAAGGTTTTGCGGGATGCTACAATGCGCGACTGCGTATGTTAACTCTTTGGAGCTGTTTGTGTCGTTATTACCGGTCGCTGCGGTGTTACCCGATGTTCTTCACGCGCTTAAACACTCGCCGCAAGTCCTGCTCAACGCGCCTACCGGTGCGGGTAAATCCACCTGGCTGCCGCTGCAGATCCTTAAATCTGGCGTGATAAACGGGCGCATTTTGCTGCTGGAGCCGCGTCGCCTTGCGGCGCGTAACGTCGCGCAGAGGCTGGCAGAATTGCTGGGTGAGAAAACCGGAGAAACCGTTGGCTATCGCATGCGCGCCGAAACCTGCGTCGGGCCGAATACCCAGCTTGAGGTGGTGACCGAAGGGATCCTGACTCGAATGATTCAGAAAGATCCCGAACTTAAGGGCATTGCGCTGGTGATCCTCGATGAATTCCACGAGCGCAGCCTGCAGGCCGATCTGGCTTTAGCCCTGCTGCTCGATGTACAGCAGGGGCTGCGTGACGATCTTAAGCTGCTGATCATGTCGGCAACGCTTGATAATCAGCGCCTGCAACGGTGCCTCCCCGATGCGCCGGTGATTAGCTCTGAAGGGCGTGCTTATCCGGTAGAACGCCGCTACAGCCCGCTTGCTGCGCATCAGCGTTTCGATGAAGCCGTTGCCATCGCTGTAGCAAACCTGCTGCGCGAAGAATCAGGCTCGCTGCTTTTGTTCCTGCCGGGCGTGGGAGAAATTCAGCGCGTGCAGGAACAACTCAAGGAACGTGTAGCGAATGATGTGCAGCTTTGCCCGTTGTACGGCGCCCTGTCGCTCAGCGAGCAGCGTAAAGCCATACTTCCGGCAGCGCCCGGCACACGTAAAGTGGTGCTGGCAACCAACATCGCCGAGACGAGCCTGACGATCGAAGGCATCCGGCTGGTGGTTGACTGCGCGCTTGAACGCGTAGCGCGTTTTGACGTGCGATCGGGGCTGACGCGACTGGTCACGCAGCGCGTCAGCCAGGCTTCCATGACCCAGCGCGCCGGGCGTGCCGGGCGACTTGAACCGGGTATTTGTTTGCATCTCACCAGCGCCGAGCAGGCTGAACGTGCGGCCGCGCAGAGCGAACCTGAAATTCTGCAAAGCGATCTTTCCGGCCTGTGGCTTGAGCTTTTACAGTGGGGTTGCCAGGACCCGAATCAACTGACCTGGCTGGATGCGCCGCCAGCGGCTACGCTTCACGCGGCGCAGCAGCTTCTGCGGCAGCTCAACGCGCTGGATGAACAAAATCGCCTGACGCCAACGGGACAAAAAATGGCGCGGCTCGGCAACGATCCGCGTTTTGCCGCTATGCTGGTTGCGGCCAGAACGCCTGATGAGCAGGCGACGGCAGCGCAACTTGTCGCCATCCTGGAGGAACCACCCCGTGGACAGGAGAGCGATTTGCGCAATGCTTTTGGCCGCCGTCAGGAAAACTGGCAGCAACGCGCAAACCAGCTTCTTAAACGCCTGAACAGCCGGGGCGGGCAGGTTGATATCGGGCTGGCAGGCCCGCTGCTTGCGCAGGCGTTTGGCGACCGTATCGCCCGCAGACGCGGGCAGGATGGGCGCTACCAGTTGGCGAACGGCATGGGCGCAATGTTAAACCAGGACGATGCGCTGACCCGCTATGAATGGCTGCTTGCGCCGTTGCTTTTGCAGGGCAGCCAGACGCCGGATGCGCGCATGCTTCAGGCGCTGCCGCTGGATATCGACGCGTTGGTAACAAGCGTGCCTGGGCTGCTGACCCAAAGCGATTCCGTAGAATGGGACGAAGCGCAGGGAACGCTAAAAGCGTTTCGCCGCACGCAGATTGGCCAACTGGTGATAAAGATTCAGCCTCTGGCAAAGCCTTCTGAAGATGAATTGCATCAGGCGATGCTAAACGGTATTCGCGACCGTGGGCTGGGCGTGCTGAACTGGTCTTCCCAGGCGCGGCAATTACGCGTTCGCCTGGCGTGCGCGGCAAAATGGCTTCCTGAACATAGCTGGCCAGATGTGAGTGACGAAGCGCTGCTTCGGGATCTGGACAGCTGGCTGCTACCGGAAATGGCTGGCGTACACTCGCTGCGCGCGCTGAAAAATATCGATATCAACCGGGCGTTACAGAACCTGCTGGCGTGGAGCATGCGTCAACGTCTGGATAGTGTGCTGCCAACTCATTACACTGTGCCGACCGGAAGCCAGATTGCTATCCGCTATGACGCAGACAATCCGCCCGTGCTGGCGGTGCGCATGCAGGAAATGTTTGGTGAAGCGCAGACCCCGGTGATTGCCGAGGGACGCGTGCCGTTAGTGCTGGAGCTGCTCTCTCCCGCCCAGCGTCCGTTACAGATTACGCGCGATTTAACCGCGTTCTGGAACGGGGCGTACCGGGAGGTGCAAAAAGAGATGAAGGGACGCTATCCGAAGCATGTCTGGCCGGACTCGCCGGCGACAGCGCAGCCGACGCGGCGTACCAAAAAGTATCAGTGACTTTGAGAGATTTCTTCTTCCGTCATCGGCGGAAGAAAGGAGAATCAGGCCGTGCGCCTCATTTTTGGTGGAGAAAGCAATGGCGGGGAATGACCGCGAACCTATTGGACGTAAAGGAAAACCTAAACGTCCCACACAAGAGAAGGTAAGCCGCCGTCGACTCAGGGAAGAAGAGTATGACGACGATTACGCCGATGACTACGATGATGAGGAACCGATGCCGCCACGTAAAGGGAAAGGGGGCGGTAGCGGCCGTCCGCCGCGTAAAAAACGCCGCTGGCTATGGATTTTAGTGAAGCTGTTTATCGTCTTTGTGGTGCTGTTTGTGATTTACGGTGTCTACCTGGACCAGCAGATTCGCAGCCGTATCGACGGTAAAGTCTGGCAGCTTCCGGCGGCGGTGTATGGCCGCATGGTGAACCTTGAGCCAGACATGCCGTACAGCAAAAAAGAGATGGTTAATCTGCTGGAGGCCACGCAGTATCGCCAGGTCACGCGCATGACGCGTCCGGGCGAGTTTACCGTGCAGGCCAACAGCATCGAGATGATCCGTCGCCCGTTTGATTTCCCGGACAGCAAGGAAGGGCAGATCCGCGCCCGCCTGGTGTTTGATGGCGATCGTCTGGAGTCGATCCAGAACATGGACAACAACCGTAGCTTCGGTTTCTTCCGTCTGGATCCACGTCTGATAACCATGCTGTCATCGCCGAACGGCGAGCAGCGTTTGTTTGTGCCGCGTACGGGCTTCCCGGATTTGCTGGTCGACACGCTGATCGCCACCGAAGACCGTCACTTCTATGAACACGACGGGATCAGCCTCTACTCCATTGGCCGTGCGATGCTGGCGAACCTCACCGCAGGACGCACGGTGCAGGGCGCGAGTACGCTGACGCAGCAGTTAGTAAAAAACCTGTTCCTCTCCAGTAAAAGAACTTACTGGCGTAAAGCGAACGAAGCGTACATGGCGCTGATCATGGACGCCCGCTACGGCAAAGATCGCATTCTGGAGCTGTACCTGAACGAGGTCTATCTCGGCCAGAGCGGTGACAATGAAATCCGCGGTTTCCCGCTGGCGAGCCTGTACTATTTTGGCCGTCCGGTAGAAGAGCTGAGCCTCGATCAGCAGGCACTGCTGGTGGGCATGGTGAAAGGCGCGTCGATCTATAATCCTTGGCGCAATCCGAAACTGGCCCTTGAGCGTCGTAACCTGGTGCTGCGCCTGCTGCAGGAGCAGAAGGTTATCGATCAGGAGCTGTACGATATGCTGAGCGCTCGTCCTCTTGGCGTGCAGCCGCGTGGCGGGGTGATTACACCGCAGCCTGCGTTTATGCAGATGGTGCGTAACGAACTGCAGGCGAAACTGGGCGATAAGGTAAAAGATCTCTCCGGCGTGAAGATCTTCACCACCTTCGACTCGGTTTCTCAGGACGCGGCGGAAAAAGCGGTTAGCGAAGGCGTACCGGTACTGCGTGCCTCACGCAAACTGAAAGACCTTGAAGCGGCAATGGTGATTGTCGACAGGTACACCGGCGAAGTGCGAGCGATGGTCGGCGGAGCGGAAACCCAGTTTGCTGGCTTCAACCGTGCCATGCAGGCGCGTCGTTCAATTGGTTCACTGGCGAAGCCTGCCACCTACCTGACGGCGTTAAGCCAGCCGGACAGTTATCGCCTGAATACCTGGATTGCGGATGCGCCTATCTCCTTGCCTCAGCCGAACGGCAAAGTCTGGTCACCGCAGAACGACGATCGTCGCTTTAGCGGCCAGGTGATGCTGGTGGATGCGCTAACCCGCTCCATGAACGTGCCAACCGTTAACCTGGGAATGGCGCTTGGCCTGCCGGCCATAACGGAAACCTGGACGAAACTGGGCGTGCCAAGGGATCAGCTTAACCCGGTGCCGGCTATGATTCTGGGCGCGCTGAACCTGACGCCGATTCAGGTCGCGCAGGCGTTCCAGACCATCGCCAGCGGCGGTAACCGCGCCACGCTTTCCGCGCTGCGTTCAGTGATTGCAGAAGATGGCACCGTGCTCTATCAGAGTTACCCGCAGGCGGAGCAGGCTGTGCCTGCGCAAGCGGCGTACATGACGCTCTACACCATGCAACAGGTTATGGCGCGTGGTACCGGGCGAGCTCTGGGCGGCAAATATCCTAACCTGCACCTGGCCGGTAAAACGGGCACCACGAACAACAACGTGGATACCTGGTTTGCGGGCATTGATGGTAAAGAAGTGACCATCACCTGGGTTGGCCGCGATAACAACCAGCCGACCAAACTGTATGGTGCGAGCGGGGCGATGGCCCTTTATCAACGTTATCTGGCAAACCAGACGCCAATCCCGCTGACGTTAACGGCCCCGGAAGATATTGTCGATATGGGTATTGATGACGCAGGTAACTTCCAGTGCGCGGGTGGTGCAACGCGTACCCTGCCGGTCTGGACGACTAACCCGGACGCGCTGTGCCAGCAGAGTCTGCAGCAACAGCAGATGAATAATCCGTTCGATCAGTCTTCCGGCGAGCCTCAACAGCCGCCGCCGCAACAACCACAGCAGCAACCTGCTCAGCAAGAAAAGAGCGATGGCGTGGCAGGCTGGATTAAGGACATGTTCGGCAGTAACTAATCTGCATTGTTCGTTGCATAAAACCCCCGGATGTAACGGGGGTTTTTCTTTTATGTTAATCCCTGAATATCCCTCTGGTTAATTATCATTCCCTTAGTTCTATAAGGGTTGTGATCCGCTTGCTATGCAGTTTCCGTTTCGTCTAAAATCCCGCCTGCATAATAATAATTATCGTTTACGTTATCATTCATCATTCCATCAGAGAATCCACTATGGCGCGTTCATATAAAGGTCTGCCAGCCAACATCTCCCTTTGCAAACTTGCTCTGTTTGTTGCCGCCGCCGTAAGTGGCGTCAGCGGTGCGGCATTTGCAGCTGACAGCACCAGCACCAAAGAAGACACTATTACCGTTTCTGCCGCCGCTCCGCAGGAAAGCGCGTGGGGACCGGCGGCAACGATTGCGGCCAGACATTCAGCGACAGCAACGAAA
>DALYUA010000011.1:0-8055 GCA_031993245.1 Buttiauxella sp.
AAATGGGCTGCGTTGCAGCGCAACGCCCGCTTCCGGGTGTTCGATACCGTAAGCTTTCTGGATTTCACGCTTAACGTCAGCAACCATCGCATATTTCACTTCACCGATGCCGCCGTTCTCAACAGGGGTTTTACGCCATGCGTTGTGAACGAACTCGGAGTCAAAAGATACACCAACGACTTCTACGCCACGTTTCTGGAATTCTTCGTAACGCTTGTCGAACGCGATCAGTTCAGACGGGCAGACAAAGGTGAAATCCATTGGCCAGAAGAACACTACGGTTGGTTTACCGTTGGTGTGTGCTTTGAAGTTGAAGTTTTCAACGATTTCGCCACTACCAAGAACGGCTGCGGCGGTAAAATCAGGGGCTGGACGAGTAACCAGGACCATATGTACTCCTGTTGATTTTGTTAAAGTGGGGGATTTACGCAACGGGGGGAGTATAGGGGTTGGCTTCCCTGCAACTCAAGCGTACTGCGCCGATTAATCAGATAGGTTTTGCCTATTAAAAATCGGATGTTTGCCAACTGACCAACCAAAATAGCCCTTTTCTGTAAAAGGGCAAGAAATTAATGCGTGGCCTGCGACCGTTTACAAACTTTTTTGCTCCGCCAGCGCCATCATGCGCGGATAAAACTGCCAGAACAGTTGTTCCAGGGGCTCATAATGGTCCTCAAGGTCCTGCCAGGAGGCTCGCAATGCGTCAAGTTTTGGTCTACGCGAAGCCATGCCGTTGAGAACATTAGCAATAAACGCCATATCGCTATAGCGCTCAAGCCAGCGCTCTTCCCACAGATAATTATTCAGATTGATAAAGCGCGGCGGCGTATCGGGCAGATGCGGTTCAATGTTTGCCCGGGCATGGGCAACAAATTCAGCCAGCTCGATTTGCGGGCTAAGCGTTGACCAGTGACGTGAGACGAAGTGGTCCCACATCACATCGAGCGTAATCGGCGAGACGCGGCGCGTTTCAGGACGGAACCAGCGTTTGGCCGTGGTCACTTCGGGTAGCCCATCGGTTAAAACGTCTACGCGGCGATGCATATAAATGCCCGCGACGATGTCGGGAGCAAAGCTGTCATCCGGATTACCGCGGACAAAATCTGCCAGCAGGTTGCCAAGCAACGAACTCCTGGCAAGGCTTGCAAGGTGCAAATGGGCGAGAAAATTCATAAATTACTTTATCCGTATTGAGCTTTATGGCGGCTTACTGGTTGCAGGGAAAGTCCCCTGGCACTAGACTGTACCGCCACTTTTTGAGTCTGAGTTTTAAGCCATGCGTGTTGCCGATTTCTCCTTTGAATTACCAGAATCCCTGATTGCTCACTATCCGCAGGCAAGCCGCAGCGCGTGTCGTTTGCTGTCGCTTGACGGGCCAACGGGTGATTTAACGCATGGCACTTTCACCGATCTGCTCGATAAGCTCAACCCGGGCGACCTGCTGGTCTTTAATAATACCCGCGTGATCCCGGCACGTCTGTTTGGCCGCAAAGCCAGCGGCGGCAAGATCGAAGTCCTGGTAGAGCGCATGCTGGATGATAAACGCATCCTCGCGCATATCCGCGCTTCAAAGGCGCCTAAGCCGGGCGCTGAACTGCTGCTGGGCGATGATGAAAGCGTACACGCCACGATGGTTGCGCGCCATGATGCACTGTTCGAAGTGCAGTTTGAAGATGAGCGCAGCGTGCTGGATATTCTTAACAGCATCGGCCATATGCCGTTGCCGCCGTATATCGACCGCCCGGATGAAGACGCGGACCGCGAACTCTATCAGACCGTCTATAGCCAGAAGCCAGGTGCTGTAGCGGCGCCGACGGCTGGCCTGCATTTTGATGAACCGTTGCTCGAAGCGCTGCGCAATAAAGGCATTGAACAGGCGTTTGTTACCTTGCACGTTGGGGCAGGGACCTTCCAGCCGGTGCGCGTGGACAGCATCGAAGACCACATCATGCACTCTGAATACGCCGAAGTGCCGCAGGACGTGGTGGATGCAGTGCTCGCCTGTAAAGCGCGTGGGAATAAAGTTATCGCGGTTGGGACGACCTCCGTGCGTTCGCTGGAAAGTGCCGCTCAGGCAGCCAAAAATGAGCTGATTGAACCGTTCTTTGGCGACACGCAAATCTTTATCTACCCGGGCTATCAGTACAAAGTTATCGACGCGCTGGTGACCAACTTCCACCTGCCGGAATCAACGCTGATAATGCTGGTGTCCGCTTTTGCTGGTTACAAACACACCATGCGAGCCTATCAGGCCGCTATTAATGCCGAATATCGCTTTTTTAGTTACGGGGACGCTATGTACATCACGTACAATCCGCAGGCGATAAACGAGCGCCCCGGCGCTTAACGTAAAATTCTGCGCCGCCGGATAACCCGACGGCGTTTTTGTCTTAATCATCAGACTGTTTCTCTGATGCCGGAGGAAATGTGAAATTTGAATTAGATACCACCGACGGCCGCGCACGCCGTGGTCGCTTGGTGTTTGACCGTGGCGTAGTGGAAACGCCTGCCTTTATGCCTGTTGGCACTTACGGCACCGTAAAAGGCATGACGCCGGAAGAAGTACAGGATACCGGGGCGCAAATTATCCTCGGCAACACTTTCCACCTGTGGCTGCGCCCGGGTCAGGAGATCATGAAGCTGCACGGCGACCTGCATGATTTTATGAACTGGAAAGGCCCGATTCTGACCGACTCCGGTGGTTTTCAGGTCTTCAGCCTGGGCGATATTCGTAAGATCACCGAGGCGGGCGTGCATTTCCGCAACCCGATCAACGGCGATCCGATCTTCCTCGATCCAGAAAAATCGATGGAAATTCAATACGATCTGGGTTCCGATATCGTGATGATCTTCGACGAATGTACGCCATACCCCGCAGACTGGGATTATGCGAAACGTTCGATGGAGATGTCCCTGCGTTGGGCGAAGCGTAGCCGCGATCGCTTTGATTCGCTTGGCAATAAAAATGCGCTGTTCGGGATTATCCAGGGCAGCGTTTACGAAGATTTACGAGATATCTCGGTAAAAGGTCTGGTAGAGATAGGCTTTGATGGCTACGCTGTCGGCGGCCTGGCTGTAGGCGAACCGAAGGATGATATGCACCGTATTCTGGAGCATGTCTGCCCGCAAATCCCTGCTGACAAACCACGTTACCTGATGGGCGTTGGTAAACCGGAAGATCTGGTCGAAGGCGTGCGTCGCGGTATTGATATGTTCGACTGCGTAATGCCAACGCGTAACGCGCGTAACGGTCATCTTTTTGTCACCGATGGCGTGGTGAAAATCCGCAATGCGAAGCACAAGGATGACACTTCTACGCTCGATTCTGAGTGTGATTGCTATACGTGTCGCAATTATTCACGCGCCTACTTGCATCATCTCGACCGTTGCAACGAAATACTCGGCGCACGGCTTAACACCATTCACAACCTGCGCTATTACCAGCGCTTAATGGCTGGTTTACGCAAGGCCATTGAAGAGGGTAAATTAGAGCACTTTGTGAGTGATTTTTACGAGCGCACAGGTAAACCAGTTCCACCTTTGAACGTTGATTAATTTAATAATGAGGGAATTTTAATGAGCTTTTTCATTTCTGATGCGGTAGCTGCTGCTGGAGCCGCTCCGACACAAAGCCAATGGACTCTGATTCCGATGCTGGTGGTCTTTGGTCTGATCTTCTATTTCATGATCCTGCGCCCGCAACAAAAACGTACTAAAGAACATAAGAAACTGATGGACTCCATCGCCAAGGGTGATGAAGTGCTGACGACCGGTGGCCTGGTGGGACGCGTAGTGAAAGTTGCTGATACTGGCTACATCTCTATTGCGTTAAACGACACCACCGAAGTGGTCATCAAACGTGATTTCGTAGCTGCCGTTCTGCCGAAAGGCACCATGAAGGCGCTGTAATTTTCGTTTTCCCTAAGGGAACTACCGTGCTAAACCGCTATCCTTTGTGGAAGTACATTATGCTGGTCGTCGTGATTATCGTCGGCCTGCTATACGCACTTCCCAACCTATATGGTGAGGATCCGGCAGTTCAGATCACTGGCGCGCGCGGCGTCGCTGCCAGTGAACAAACGCTGATCCAGGTCCAGAACACCTTAAAAGAAGAAAAAATCACCGCTAAGTCTGTGGCTCTATCCGAGGGTGCGATCCTTGCACGCTTTGGCACCACCGATACGCAATTGCGCGCTCGTGAAGCGCTGCTGAGCGTGCTGGGCGACAAATACGTCGTTGCACTTAACCTCGCTCCTGCAACCCCTTACTGGTTAACCAAAATTGCTGCAGAGCCGATGAAACTCGGTCTTGACCTGCGTGGCGGCGTGCACTTCCTGATGGAAGTGGACATGGATACCGCGCTGGGCAAACTGCAGGAACAAACCACAGAAGGCCTGCGTAGCGACCTGCGTGAGAAAGGCATTGCCTACACTAACGTGCGTAAAGCCGATAACTATGGTGTTGACGTGGTCTTTCGTGACGGCGCAGCGCGCGATGCGGCTGTCTCTTACTTAAGTCCTCGTCACCGCGATCTGGTTATCTCCAATCAGGGCAACAATTCGTTGCGTGCAGTCATGTCAGATGCGCGTCTGAGCGAAGCCCGTGAATATGCGGTTCAGCAGAACATCAACATCCTGCGCAACCGTGTAAACCAACTGGGTGTGGCAGAACCGCTGGTTCAGCGCCAGGGCGCCGATCGCATCGTGGTTGAGCTGCCGGGTATTCAGGACACCGCCCGTGCGAAAGAAATTCTGGGTGCGACCGCAACGCTGGAATTCCGTCTGGTTAATACTAACGTTGACCAGTCTGCTGCCGCTTCAGGGCGTGTGCCGGGTGATTCTGAAGTGAAACAAACCCGTGAAGGCCAGCCGATTGTCATGTACAAGCGCGTGATCCTCACCGGCGACCACATCACAGATTCCACTTCAAGCACAGATGAGTACAACCAGGCGCAGGTTAATATTTCGCTTGATAGCGCTGGCGGTAACATCATGTCTAACTTCACTAAGGACAACATCGGTAAGCCGATGGCGACCCTGTTTGTGGAGTATAAGGACAGCGGTAAGAAAGATTCCACCGGCCGTGCGGTGCTGGTGAAACAGGAAGAAGTGATAAACGTGGCGAACATTCAGTCGCGTCTGGGTAACAGCTTCCGTATTACCGGTATCAACAACGCGAACGAAGCTCGCCAGCTCTCCTTGCTGCTGCGTGCTGGTGCTCTGATTGCACCTATTCAAATTGTTGAAGAACGTACCATTGGTCCAACTTTGGGTATGGAAAACATCAAGCAGGGTCTGGAAGCCTGTCTGGCAGGTCTGGTGGTTTCCATTATCTTCATGCTGTTCTTCTATAAGAAGTTTGGCCTGATTGCGACTTCTGCGCTGCTGGTTAACCTGGTGCTGATCGTCGGGATTATGTCCCTGCTGCCGGGGGCAACGCTGACCATGCCGGGTATTGCGGGGATTGTGCTAACCCTTGCCGTAGCTGTCGATGCTAACGTATTGATTAACGAGCGTATTAAGGAAGAGCTTAGTAACGGTCGTTCGATACAGCAGGCCATTCATGAAGGCTATCAGGGCGCATTCAGCTCCATTTTCGATGCCAATATTACGACGCTTATCAAGGTCATCATCCTGTATGCCGTAGGCACCGGGGCAATTAAAGGCTTTGCGATCACGACCGGTATTGGTGTGGCGACCTCCATGTTTACCGCCATCGTCGGTACCCGTGCCATCGTAAACCTGTTGTACGGCGGCAAACGCATCAAAAAGCTGTCTATCTGAGGAGTGCGTTGTGGCACAGGAATATAGTGTTGAACAATTAAACCACGGGCGTAGAGTCTATGACTTTATGCGGTGGGATTACTGGGCTTTCGGCATCTCCGGCCTGTTGCTGCTCCTTTCCGTCGTCGTTATCGGCGTGAAGGGGTTCAACTGGGGTCTGGATTTTACCGGCGGTACGGTTATCGAAATCTCGCTGGAGAAACCAGCCGATCTGGATCAGATGCGCGAAGCGCTGGAGAAAGCGGGCTTTGCCGAGCCGCTGGTGCAGAACTTTGGTAGCAGCCGCGACATCATGGTGCGTATGCCTCCTGCTCAGAGCGAGTCCGGCGGTCAGGTGTTGGGTAGCAAAGTCGTGAGCGTGATTAACGATGCGACCAACCAGAACGGTGCGGTAAAACGCATTGAGTTCGTGGGGCCAAGCGTGGGTGCCGATCTGGCGCAGCACGGGGCTATGGCGCTGCTGGTAGCGTTGATTTCCATTCTGGTGTACGTCGGATTCCGCTTCGAATGGCGTCTGGCTGCCGGTGTGGTTATCTCGCTTGCACACGATGTGATCATCACCATGGGCGTGCTGTCGCTGTTCCAAATCGAAGTCGACCTGACCATCGTCGCCTCTTTGATGTCGGTCATCGGCTACTCGCTTAACGACAGCATCGTGGTATCCGACCGTATTCGTGAAAACTTCCGTAAGATCCGTCGCGGAACGCCTTACGAAATCTTCAACGTGTCGTTAACCCAGACGCTGCACAGGACGTTGATCACCTCCGGGACCACCTTAGTGGTGATTCTGATGCTGTATCTGTTCGGTGGCGCGATGCTTAAAGGCTTCTCGCTGACCATGCTTATCGGTGTCTCTATCGGTACAGCATCTTCTATCTATGTGGCGTCCGCACTGGCGCTCAAGCTTGGCATGAAGCGTGAGCACATGCTGCAGCAGAAAGTAGAGAAAGAAGGTGCGGACCAGCCGTCCATTCTGCCTTAATCGTTTAACGATTGTGACAAATGCAAAACCGTAGCCATCGCGCTGCGGTTTTTTTTCGTCCGGGCTAAAGTCTCCTGACAGTATGCTGTCAGGAGCAGGGGAGTAGGTTTATTGTCACACTTACCAAGAAGGAAACGACAATGAACAGTATCATCAACTGGTTTGAAATCCCCACTCAGGATCTGGATCGCGCAGTGGCTTTTTATGAACATGCTCTTGAGCTATCTTTTTATCGTGAAACCGTCTCCGGCATTGATATGGCCCTTTTTCCGTATGAGAAACCAGCCACCGGCGGAGCTTTAGTCAAAGCCGATATGTTTACCCCTTCCGACAAAGGGACGGTAATTTATCTTCACACGCCGGATTTAAACGCGGCGCTTGAAAGGGTCACGAAAGCCGGTGGGAAAACGACGTTTGGCCCGGTGGTGTTACCGGAAGATATTGGCAGTATTGCGCTTATTATCGACAGTGAAGGCAATCGGGTGGGTCTACACCAGCCAGCCTAATTAGTTACAGATTTAACAACGGGCGCCTGTCGGTTACTCCGGCAGGCAACACAACTCCAGTAGTGAGCCGTTATGAGCCGAAGAGCGGATCGCCTTTTTCAGATTGTCCAGATCCTTCGTAGTCGTCGTATTTCGACGGCTGCGCTGCTGGCTGAGCGCCTCGAAGTTTCCGAACGTACAATTTATCGCGACATCCGCGATCTTTCGCTTTCTGGCGTGCCGATTGATGGAGAAGCGGGCTGCGGTTATCGTCTGCTGCCGGGCTACGATCTGCCACCTTTAATGCTGACACCTGACGAAGTTGAAGCGATGATGGCGGCGATTCGATTAGTGAAAACCTGGAGCGGGGAGTCGATGGCGCAGGCTGCGGGAACGGCGGAAGAGAAGCTATTGGGGATCCTGACGCCGCAGCGGCGAGTAGTGGCGGAGCGTTGCCGCATCTTCTCGCCGGATTTCAATAAATATCCGCAGGCTAAAACCTGGTTTGACATTTTCCATGCCGCCATTGGCAAGCTGGAAGTGCTGCATGTGAGCTATCAGGACGAGAAGGGACGGCTTTCTCAACGAGACGTGCACCCGCTGGGGCTAACTTTTTGGGGAGAGGTATGGCTGCTGGTGGCGTGGTGCGCTATGCGGGAAGATTATCGCAGCTTTCGCTTAGACCGCTGTCTGTCCGTGACGCCAACGGGCCGGTATTTTATTGAACGTCCGGATCGCTCGCTGGCGGGTTTTATCAGTCTGCAGCAAAAATCAGACTGCCTGCAGGAAACAAAAAAGCCGATCG
>DALYUA010000011.1:8065-19505 GCA_031993245.1 Buttiauxella sp.
GATCAGCCGTCCATTCTGCCTTAACCTTTTTCCTCCCCCACGGGGGAGGAACGGCAGACAAAAAAAAGCCAGTTCATTATGAACTGGCTTTTTCATATCAGGCGGTTATCAGAAGTTGTAACCCACAACCAGGTAGCCACCCCAGCCGGTAGAGCGCACGCTGAAATCACCGTTGCCGAAGTTCAGGCTTGCGTCATCGTTCCACTGACCGCCGTTGTGCCAGTAACGTGCAACCACCGAGTAGTGCCAGTGATCGTAGTTCAGCGCAAGGATATGGCTGGAAGCGATAGAGTCGCTGGTGCGTGCGTGACGACCATTGTTGTCATAGAAGTTGTCATCGCCCAGATCTGAGCCCCAGTCGAAGTTAGTGAAACCGATGTAGCTCAGGTTACCGCCCCACAGGGTGGTGAGCGGCACAAAGTATTTCACTTTAAAGCGGTAGCCATCCCACTCGTTTTCGTTGGATGCGGCATAGTTCTGCCACTGGTATTTTGCATACACGTTCATGGACAGGCTCATCGGCAGGCCAGTGTCGATGTCGGTACCCAGACCCATATACCAGGTGCTCTGACGACCAGACTTGTTGCGGCCCATGTCGTAGATATAGTTGTTGGCAACGTACCACTCTTTGAACGGACCGAAGCTCAGGTCGGCGCCGGTCAGCTTATCAATGGAAAAGCGCGGCTCAATTTCCATAAACAGTGGAGAACCGTGGTTCCAGATACCTTTCGCATCTGTGTTTCCGCCGAAGAAGACCGGTGCATCCAGGTAGCCATAGAAATCAAACCAATCTTTTTTAGCGAAAGCTTCATATTCCAGATAGGTATCGTTACGGATCTGCGGCCCGAAGCGGGTGTGGTAGCTGCCCACCACGTTTACGCTCTGGTGCCACCAGTCTGAAAGATATTCGCTGCTTTTAGTGTCTTCCGCGTTAGCGGAAAAAGAGCTTGAAAGCGCCAGAACGGTGCCGGCCGCCAGAATAATTTTTTTCATATTTTTTGCCACTGTTTTACATGATTCCCGTGAGGGGAGGAGGTAAGTCGCTACCCGAAGCCATCAACCATTTACCTGGTTTCTCATCGGCGCGCCTATTATAGAAACCCCTGCTCACAAAAAAATGTTTCATTTCACATTATCGTCGCATGCGTAATCGATTGCGTTCACGTTTGCATACATTTAAAACGGCGTGATTGTACCTGCCACAAAAAATTAAGCAAAGCTGAGTGTGTTTGTTACAGGTAAATGTGATAGGTGTCACGAAGTGGCGTCGGGAAAGCGAAGGGTAAATTGCTTAGCAACTTATGCTGTGAGGTGTAACAGAATATCCGGGCTACGTAAGGCGAATAAGCCTGCGCCATCCTTCGCTTGCCTGTGAATAGAAGGAACGGATAGCGCCTGGTTTATCTACGGCTGGCCCTGGTTCATATCGCGTGGCTGAATATCGTGAATACGCACAAATCCTAACTGGTCCGGCGTAATTCCCGGCAGGCGTACCGGAATAGAAATATCGCCCGGTGCCAGTATACTGGCGGGCGCATCGATCCGTTGCGTCTGGACGTTTACCTCCTGGGAGCTGTCCGTCGTGCCCTGGATTTGTCCCCATGCGATTTCGGCGGTAAACGCCGGCAGCGGATCGTTGGATTCACCTTTGATCCTAAGCGTCGCTCGCGTGCCGTTCGCTTCAGCCGCAACGTTACTTAGCGACATTTGCAGATTGCCTATCTGACTGTTCAGGCGTGCTGGCGTGTCTGAACCAGGCAGCAGGTACACGCCCGTGGTGGATTTAGCGTTTAACGCATTCTGCTGGGTCAGTTTTACGCTCCGATCGCTGAGCTTCATCATGTCCTGGTTGAGCGCTCCCACTTCCTGACGCATCTGACGCACTTCGCTTTGTTGGGCGCAGGCGGTCAGGCTCACCAGGCAGCCAGCCAGGAGGAATCTTAGGTAAGTCTTTGTCATGGCTTGTAATTCCTTATTCATCTGTCCTCAACTAAGCGTAGCTGTTTGCCGGCTAAAAGTCATATTTCACCGATCGACAGGCCGTGCCTTTGTACTCCAGCGACTTCGCGGTAAACTATTGTCTGATTGAACAATCCTTCAGGACGCGCCATGCATTGCCCATTCTGTTTCGCAGTAGACACCAAAGTGATCGACTCCCGTCTTGTCGGCGAGGGCTCTTCCGTGCGTCGCCGCCGTCAGTGCCTGGTTTGCCACGAGCGCTTCACCACCTTTGAGGTGGCTGAACTGGTGATGCCGCGCGTGGTAAAAAGCAACGACGTTCGCGAGCCGTTCAATGAAGACAAGCTGCGTAGCGGTATTCTGAAAGCGCTGGAAAAGCGTCCGGTTAGCTCAGACGATGTAGAAATGGCGGTAAACCACATTAAATCTCAGCTGCGTGGCACCGGCGAGCGCGAAGTGCCGAGCAAAATGATCGGCAACCTGGTGATGGAACAGCTTAAAAAACTCGACAAGGTAGCCTATATCCGCTTTGCCTCCGTGTATCGCAGCTTCGAAGATATCCGCGAATTTGGCGAAGAGATCGCCCGCTTACAGGACTAACCCTGATGTCCCTTGACGAAAAATTCATGGCGCGCGCGCTGCAGTTGGCAAAGCTCGGGCGTTTCACCACACATCCCAACCCCAACGTAGGATGCGTGCTAGCCAAAGATGGTAAAATTGTCGGCGAAGGTTTTCATTTTCGCGCAGGAGAGCCTCATGCGGAGGTGCACGCCCTGCGTATGGCAGGCGAGCAAGCGCGTGGCGCAACGGCCTATGTAACGCTTGAGCCATGCAGCCACCACGGACGCACGCCACCCTGCTGCGATGCATTGATTGCCGCTGGCGTGACGCGAGTCGTGGCGGCCATGCAGGACCCGAATCCGCAGGTTGCCGGACGTGGATTATACCGCCTGCAACAGGCCGGTATCGACGTCAGCCACGGGTTGATGATGAACGAAGCGGAAGCCCTCAACCGCGGTTTTCTCAAACGCATGCGTACCGGCTTTCCTTATATACAATTAAAGTTGGGCGCGTCGCTGGATGGCCGCACGGCTATGGCCAATGGTGAAAGCCAGTGGATTACTTCTCCCGAATCCCGCCGCGACGTACAGCGTCTGCGCGCGCAAAGCGCGGCTATTCTCAGCAGTAGCGCAACGGTGCTGGCAGACGATCCTTCTCTGACCGTGCGCTGGAGCGAACTGAATAGCGCTGCGCAAAGCGTTTATTCCGAAGAGAATTTACGTCAGCCGACGCGCATTATTATCGACAGCCAGAATCGCGTAACGCCCCGGCATAACGTTATCGCTCAGCCGGGTGAAACCTGGCTTGCTCGCTGTGAAGCCGACGAGCAGGCCTGGCCGGAAGGCGTGGAGCAGTTTATCGTCCCGCAGCACAACGGCCATCTCGATTTAGTAGTGATGATGATGCTGCTTGGCAAACGCCAGATTAACTCTATCTGGGTGGAAGCGGGCGCAACGCTCGGCGGCGCGCTGCTGCAGGCGGGGCTGGTTGATGAACTGATTGTTTACCTCGCCCCTAAGCTGCTTGGCAACGATGCCCGCGGCCTGTGCAACCTGCCGGGGCTTGAAAAACTCGCCGATGCGCCTGAGTTTACGTTCAGCGAAGTCCGCCAGGTTGGTCCGGATTTATGCCTGCATTTGACGCCGCGTTATTAGCGCCGTCAAAACGTAAGCAGCCGCCAAAAGATTATGATAAAATCCGCCCCCCTGCGGGGCTAAACAGAACCCGTAAAGGAAGATTATGAACATTATTGAAGCAGCCGTTGCTACTCCAGACGCTCGCGTCGCCATCACCATCGCGCGTTTTAACAACTTCATCAATGACAGCCTGCTGGCAGGCGCCATCGATGCCCTGAAGCGTATCGGCCAGGTCAAAGACGAAAACATCACCGTTGTCTGGGTGCCGGGTGCTTATGAGCTGCCGCTGGCCGCAGACGCGCTGGCGAAAACCGGTCGTTACGATGCGGTGATTGCGCTGGGTACGGTTATCCGTGGCGGCACTGCGCACTTTGAGTATGTTGCCGGCGGTGCCAGCAACGGCCTGGCAAGCGTTGCCCAGGATAGCGGTATTCCGGTCGCCTTCGGCGTGCTGACCACCGAAAGTATTGAACAAGCCATCGAACGCGCTGGCACAAAAGCCGGTAACAAAGGTGCAGAAGCTGCACTGACCGCGCTTGAAATGATTAATGTATTGAAAGCCATCAAGGCCTGATTTTTTGTAAGGGGAAATCTGTGAAACCTGCTGCTCGTCGCCGTGCCCGTGAGTGTGCCGTTCAGGCGCTTTACTCCTGGCAGTTATCTCGCAATGACATCGCTGATGTCGAATACCAGTTCCTGGCGGAACAGGACGTCAAGGATGTTGACGTTAACTACTTCCGCGAACTGCTTAGCGGGGTGGCTACTAACAGCGCGTATCTGGATGGGCTGATGAAGCCTTACCTGTCACGTCAGCTCGAAGAGCTGGGCCAGGTAGAAAAAGCGGTTCTGCGTATCGCACTGTTTGAACTGTCAAAACGTGCTGACGTGCCTTATAAAGTGGCGATTAACGAAGCCATCGATCTGGCGAAAACCTTCGGTGCCGAAGACAGCCATAAGTTTGTCAACGGTGTGCTCGATAAAGCCGCTCCGCAAATCCGTCCCCACAGAAAATAATCTCCATCTGGCCGGTTTATATTTATTAGCATTTGAGTGGCAGTCAACACCGCTGCGGCTCGAAGGATGATGAATAACCGGCCTTTTTTATCTCTTCAATTCAGAGGCATAACGCATGGCATGCGGTGAGTTTTCCCTGATTGCCCGTTATTTTGATCGCGTAAGAAGTACCCGTCGTGATGTTGAAACCGGTATTGGCGACGATTGTGCATTGCTGAGCATGGCTGAAAAGCAGCTGCTGGCGATTAGCACCGATACGCTTGTTTCGGGTATTCACTTCCTGCCGGATATCGACCCGCGCGATCTGGGCTACAAAGCACTGGCTGTTAACTTAAGCGATTTGGCCGCGATGGGTGCCGATCCGGCCTGGCTGACGCTGGCCATCACCCTCCCGGACATCGATGAGCCCTGGCTTGAAGCCTTCAGCGACAGCCTGTTTGAACAGCTTGATTACTACGATATGCAGTTGATAGGCGGCGATACCACTCGCGGCCCGCTTTCAATGACGCTCGGTATTCACGGGCTGGTGCCCGCAGGGCGTGCGCTTAAGCGTAGCGGTGCCCGCGCTGGCGACTGGATTTACGTTACCGGAACGCCAGGCGACAGCGCCGCCGGTCTGGCAATCTTGCAGGATCGTCTGGCTGTGGCAGATGCGCAGCAGGAGGATTATCTGCTGAAACGCCATCTGCGTCCGAAACCGCGCGTGCTGCACGGCCAGGCCCTGCGCGATCGGGCGAGTAGCGCCATCGATCTCTCAGACGGGTTGATTTCCGACCTTGGTCATATACTGAAAGCCAGCGATTGCGGGGCAAGAATTATGCTCGATTCGCTGCCATATTCAGACGCAATGCGCGATAACGTTGACGCCGGGCAGGCTCTGAACTGGGCGCTTGCCGGCGGCGAGGATTACGAACTTTGCTTTACGGTTCCTGAGCTGAATCGCGGTGCGCTGGATGTCGCTATTGGCAATCTGGGCGTGCCGTTTACCTGCATAGGGCAGGTCGTTCCTGCTTCTGAAGGGCTTCAGTTCTTTGAAGAGGGCAAGCCTGTAACCCTGGACTTAAAAGGATATGACCATTTTGCCTCGCACTAAAGATGTGGCAAAAAGCCGCCTGAACCTGCTCAATCCGTGGCATTTGCTGGCTACCGGTTTCGGCAGCGGATTAAGTCCGGTTGTACCCGGCACCATGGGATCGCTTGCTGCGATCCCGTTCTGGTATCTGATGACTTTCCTGCCGTGGCAGCTTTACTCGCTGGTGGTGATGCTCGGTATCTGCCTCGGCGTTTATCTGTGCCATCAAACAGCACGTGATATGGGCGTTCATGACCACGGCAGCATCGTGTGGGATGAGTTCATCGGCATGTGGATAACGCTTATGGCGCTGCCGGTTAACGACTGGCGCTGGGTTGCCGCCGGATTTGTGATTTTCCGAATACTCGATATGTGGAAGCCGTGGCCAATCCGCTGGTTTGACCGCAACGTTCAAGGCGGGATGGGGATCATGATCGACGATATCGTCGCTGGCGTGCTCTCGGCAGGGATAATTTATCTGCTTGGGCACCAGTGGCCGATTGGGTTGATTTAAATTGCGGGGCGGACAGGCCTGCGCCATCCGCCCGGTAAAAGCTACGATATTATTTAAATCCCACCACCTGATGTCGCTGATACGGTGTTTCCAGCTCGGCAATTTCTTCCGGTTTCAGCGTTAAATCTACCGCTCCTAATAAATCATCCAGTTGGTGTTCGCGCGAAGTACCAATGATCGGTGCGGCAATGCCCGGTTTGCTTAACAGCCAGGCCAGCGCTACCTGAGCGCGCGAAACGCCTCTGTCTGCGGCAACGTTTGCCAGACGTTCGGCAATTACCGCATCGTTCTCGGCGCTCCCTTCGTACAGGGTTTTACCAAACTCATCGGAAACCGAACGAGCCGTGGTATCGCCCCACGGGCGGGTTAGTTTGCCTCGGGCCAGCGGACTCCACGGGAGCACTGCCACTCCTTCCCGGTAGCACAGCGGCAGCATGTCGAGTTCTTCTTCGCGATAAATCAGGTTGTAGTGGTTCTGCATAGTGGCAAAACGCGCCCAGCTATGCTGGTCCTGTAACGCCAGCGCCCGGGCAAACTGTTCGCTGTGCATGGATGATGCGCCGATGAAACGTGCTTTGCCTGCTTTAACCACGTCGTTCAGAGCCTCAAGCGTCTCTTCAATTGGCGTGTTGTAGTCCCAGCGGTGTATTTGCAGGAGATCAACGTAATCGGTGCCCAGGCGACGCAGGCTGTCGTCAATCGAGCGCAGGATCTGCGTGCGGGAGAGGCCTTCGGGCAGATCGCCTACCTGGTGATATACCTTAGTAGCGATGACCACCTCTTCGCGGCGGGCGAAGTCCTTCATGGCACGGCCGACAATCTCTTCGCTGCTACCGTCTGAATAGCTGTTGGCGGTATCAAAGAAATTAATGCCGTTATCCAGCGCGTGTTTAATGATGAGACGGCTGCTTTCTTCGGGGAGGGTCCAGGCATGTTTCCCCCGGTCTGGCTCACCAAAGGTCATACAACCGAGACAAAGGCGGGAAACCTTAAGATCTGTTTTTCCTAACGTGTTGTATTGCATGGCTCCACTCCTGCTATGTAGGGTTTCTTCTAAGCATAGCAGGTGTGGAAAAGGGGTTTATTTAAGCCAGTCGCGAATCTTCGCTTCTATTCCTTCGGCATCAAGCCCGATGGCGGCCCGCGCTTCTTCCTGGGTGCCCTGCGGGATAAAGAAATCGGGCAGGCCAAGGTTAAGTACCGGGACGACTTTACGATGCGCCATCAGCACTTCGTTCACGCCGCTGCCCGCGCCGCCCATAATGGCGTTCTCTTCAATCGTCACCAGCGACTCGTGCGTTTCGGCCAGCGCCAGAATCAATGCTTCGTCCAGCGGCTTCACAAAGCGCATATCGACAAGCGTGGCGTTTAAAGATTCGGCCACCATCGCTGCATCTTCAAGCAGGGTGCCGAAGTTAAGCAGGGCAATTTTCTCACCTTCGCGCTTTTTCACACCTTTGCCGATAGGCAGAGAAGCCAGCGGCTGGAGTTCAGCGCCGGTGCCGGTGCCGCGCGGATAGCGAACCGCGCTTGGGCCATCGTTATAGTGATAGCCGGTATGCAGCATCTGGCGGCATTCGTTCTCGTCGCTCGGGGTCATGATGACCATATCCGGGACGCAGCGCAGGAAGGAGAGGTCGAACGCGCCCTGGTGGGTCTGCCCGTCTGCCCCTACGATGCCCGCGCGGTCAATAGCGAACAGCACCGGCAGTTTCTGGATAGCCACGTCGTGAATGACCTGATCGTAAGCGCGCTGGAGGAAGGTGGAGTAAATCGCTACCACTGGCTTATAGCCGCCAATAGCAAGGCCTGCGGCGAAGGTTACCGCATGCTGTTCGGCAATCGCCACGTCGAAATATTGCTGCGGATACTGACGAGAAAACTCGACCATACCTGAGCCTTCGCGCATGGCGGGGGTAACCGCCATCAGCTTGTCATCATGCGCCGCTGTTTCACATAGCCAGTTACCAAAGATTTTTGAATAGCTCGGCAGGCCGCCCGCGCTTTTCGGCAGCGTGCCGCTTGAAGGATCGAATTTTGGCACCGCGTGAAAGCTAATCGGATCTTTTTCCGCAGGCGCGTAGCCGCGTCCTTTTTTCGTCATGATGTGCAGAAACTGCGGGCCGCTCAGGCTGCGCATGTTCTTCAGGGTATGCACCAGGCCCATCACATCGTGCCCGTCTACCGGCCCGATGTAATTAAAACCAAGCTCTTCAAACAGCGTGCCCGGTACGACCATGCCTTTGATATGCTCTTCGGTACGCTTGAGGAGCTCTTTAATTGGCGGCACGCCGGAAAAGACTTTTTTCCCGCCCTCGCGCAGGGTGGAGTAAAGCTTGCCGGAAAGAATTTGCGCCAGATGGTTGTTAAGCGCCCCGACGTTCTCGGAGATCGACATTTCGTTATCGTTTAATACAACCAGCATATCCGGGCGGATATCCCCGGCGTGGTTCATCGCTTCAAACGCCATGCCAGCGGTGATGGCACCGTCGCCAATTACGCAAACCGTGCGCCTGTCTTTGCCTTCTTTGCCCGCCGCCACAGCGACACCGATGCCTGCGCTGATGGAGGTCGACGAGTGACCGACGCTCAACACATCGTATTCGCTTTCTGCGCGCCACGGGAACGGATGCAGGCCATCTTTCTGACGGATGGTGCCAATCTTGTCACGGCGACCGGTCAGAATTTTATGCGGATAGGCCTGGTGGCCCACGTCCCAAATCAGGCGATCGAAGGGAGTGTTATAGACATAGTGCAGCGCCACGGTCAGTTCTACTGTACCAAGCCCGGAGGCAAAGTGCCCGCTGGAACGACTTACGCTATCAAGCAGATAACGACGCAGCTCATCGCACAGTTTCGGCAGGCTCTCTTTTGGCAGCAGGCGAAGCTCCTGGGTTGAGTCTACCAGCGCAAGTGTCGGGTATTTGGCAATATCAAAGCTCATTAAATTAGAAACTCGTCGTGGTGTTATAAGTTATTTATCACGTTGGATGATATAGCTCGCCAGCGCTTCCAGCGTCGCTGTATTCAACGACTGGCTCGCAAGACCTTCCAGCGCACGGAGAGAATCCTGATAGAGATCCCACGCTTTGGCTTTGGCGTTTTCCAGGCCAAGCAGCGCCGGGTAAGTGCTTTTACCCAGTTGTTGATCGGCGCCCTGACGCTTACCCAGCGTCGTGGTGTCGCCGATGACGTCGAGAATATCGTCCTGTACCTGGAACGCCAGACCGATGCTTTCGGCATACCGATCCAGCAACGGTAGCGCATTTCGTCCTGCCTCGCCGGCGCTTAAAGCACCCAGGCGAACGGCGGCGCGTATCAAAGCGCCGGTTTTGTGACGGTGGATCTTCTCAAGTTCTTCGAGCGTGACCTGTTTGCCTTCGGCTGCCAAATCTAACGCCTGGCCGCCGCACATTCCTGCCACACCGCTGGCCGCGGCTAGCTCTTTTACCATCGCCAGACGGTCGGCTATGTCCACACCGAGCATCGGGGCTTCACTGAGTATAGAGAACGCCAGCGTTTGCAGGGCGTCTCCGGCCAGAATTGCGCTGGCTTCGCCAAATTTGATGTGGCAGGTCGGTTGCCCGCGACGTAAATCGTCGTCATCCATCGCCGGCAGATCGTCATGAATCAAAGAGTAGGCGTGGATGCATTCTACTGCCGCAGCCGGGGCGTCCAGCGCCTCATCCGCTACGCCGAACATCTCACCGGTAGCGTATACCAGGAAAGGACGAAGGCGTTTACCCCCTAATAGTGCGCCGTAATGCATTGCTTCAACCAGCGGAGTGGTCTGAAACGGCAGCGGGGCTAAAAAGCGCAGCAGAGCCTCATTAGCTCGCGCGGCATGAGCCTGAAGATCTTGATCTAAATCCATTTTTACTCGGCGTCCGGCGTGAAAGGCGTAAGGGGAGCATCTTCGTTTTCGCTCAGCAGGATTTGTACGCGCTGTTCTGCCTGCTGCAGCTTCACCTGACCCTGGCGGGCCAGTTGCACGCCGCGTTCAAATTCGTTTAGCGCCTCTTCCAGTTGCAGCTCGCCGCTTTCCAGGCGAGTGACAATCTGCTCAAGCTCCACAAGCGCGGTTTCAAAGCTGACGGGGACTTCGGTTTTTTTCGGCATAGTGAATGTCTGACTCTAATAATTGTGCGACGTCGCCATGGTAGCGGACTCAATTGTGTAACGCTATGGCAAGCTGTTAGTGATATACTTTCGCGCCTCGGATGCAAGGGCGCTCACGCCTTTGCAGTTCTTTAAGTCTTTCAGCCCGCATGACTCAACGCATGCATGGCTCACCAACAAATCATGAGCGCCATGAAGTTTATCATTAAATTGTTCCCGGAAATCACCATCAAGAGTCAATCTGTGCGCATACGCTTTATTAAAATGCTCACCGGGAACATTCGTAACGTTTTAAAACACTACGATGAAGATCTGGCGGTTGTTCGCCACTGGGATCATATCGAAGTTCGCGCCAAAGACGAAAGCCAGCGTATCACCATTCGTGAAGCCCTGACCCGCATTCCCGGTATCCATCATATTCTTGAAGTTGAAGATGTGCCGTACACCGATATGCACAATATCTTCGAGCAGGCGCTGGAGCTTTATCGCGACCAGCTCGAAGGCAAGACCTTCTGCGTGCGCGTTAAACGTCGTGGTAAGCATGAGTTTAGCTCCATTGAAGTGGAACGCTATGTTGGCGGCGGTTTAAACCAGCATATCGAATCTGCGCGCGTGAAGCTGACTCACCCGGAAGTGACGGTTAATCTGGAAATCGAAAACGATCGCCTGCTGCTGGTGAAAGGGCGTTATGAAGGTATCGGTGGTTTTCCTATCGGCACTCAGGAAGATGTGCTGTCGCTGATTTCCGGCGGCTTCGACTCCGGCGTTTCCAGCTATATGCTGATGCGTCGCGGCTGCCGCGTGCATTATTGCTTCTTCAACCTGGGCGGCGCGGCGCATGAAATCGGCGTGAAGCAGGTCGCTCACTATCTGTGGAACCGTTACGGCAGCTCCCATCGCGTGCGTTTCGTCGCTATCAACTTCGAGCCGGTAGTTGGCGAAATCCTTGAGAAAGTCGAAGACGGCCAGATGGGCGTGGTGCTCAAACGTATGTTTGTCCGCGCGGCATCTCGCGTGGCTGAACGTTACGGCGTTCAGGCGCTGGTCACCGGTGAAGCGCTGGGT